>WHTS01000001.1:142446-150943 GCA_009377585.1 Betaproteobacteria bacterium | reverse complement strand
GTGGCGATCGGCCCCAGCGTGATGTAGCGCTTCTCCCAGGTGAGCCGGATGCCGAGCACGTCCGATCGTCCCTGCCACTCCCCGCGGCACACGATGCCGTAATCGGGTATGCCGCCGGCATCGGAACCCGCCTCGGGGCTGGTGAGTGCAAAACACGGCACTTCGAGTCCCTGCGCGAGCCGCGGCAGATAGTGATTCTTCTGCGCCTCGGTGCCGTAGTGCAACAGCAGCTCCGCGGGCCCGAGCGAATTGGGCACCATGACCGACACCGCGGCCGTGCTGGAGCGCGAGGTGAGCTTCATCACCACCTCGGAATGCGCCAGCGCGCTGAATCCCTTGCCGCCGTACTGCCTGGGGATGATCATCCCCAGGAACCCTTCGTCCTTGATGTACTGCCAGACGTGTGGCGGCAGATCGCCCAGCTCGCGCGTCACCTTCCAATCGTCGACCATGCTGCACAGGGTTTCGACCGGACCGTCGACGAATGCTTGCTCCTCCGCGCTCAGGCTCGGTGCGGGATACGCGAGAAACTTGCGCCAATCCGGCCGGCCGCTGAAAAGATCGCCTTCCCACCATACCGTACCGGCATCGAGCGCTTCGCGTTCGGTCTCGGAGATTGCGGGCAGCACACGGCGGAAGACCGCGAGCAAGGGTGCGCCGATCAGCGCGCGGCGCAGTGGTGGCACATTGAAAAGCGCCGCCAGCAACACGAATACGGCCCACAGAATCGGTCCGGCGCCCGCAGCGTAGAGCAGCGCAGCCGCAGCAAGGATCCAGAACCAAAGCGGTGCAGCGAAGTACCCGAGCATCCAGGCCGCGACGAGCGCCACAGCAAGCGTGGTCCAGACCGAGATCACAACCGGCATACCCTCCTGCCAGGCGCCTTGAGTGCTACCGAGCCGTCGCGAAGTCCGCCGCCCTGTTGCCCCGAATGCCTCTCGCGGGGCAACAGGGCGGAGTCGAGTGCGCAGTGGAAGCCAGCTACTTCGCGACGGCCCAATATGGCACGGGGGCTGGAACGAAATCGCGCTGCTGCGGCCGTGCCGCACGGACTTTACACGCGGGGCCGCGCGCCGTCCAGCCGAACGGCCGCGAATGATCAGAACGTCGCGTCGTCCAGAGCGAGGGTGGCCGCTGCGCCGTGCGTCACGATGCGCGTGGCCGCATGCGCCTGCGGCAAGATGTGCTCGGCATAGAACCGGGCGCTCTGCAGCTTGGCGCGATAGAAGCCGGTATCGGCGCCTTCCTCGCCGCGGCGCCGGACGGCAATGCGGGCTGAGCGCGCCATCGCGTTGCCGCCCAGTACCAGCCCGGAGAGTTTCAAGTACGGCACCGCGCTGGCTGCGACCTGCCGGGGATCCTTCGGGAAGGTCTCGACCACCCAGTCGGTGGCGGTTTCGAGCGCATCGATTGCACTTTTCAGCTGCTGGCCGATCGCCTCGAGATCGCGATCGCCGGAGCCGAGCAAGTCCGCCGCCGTCGAGGATGCCTGCTCTAGCACGGCGCGCATGGTTGCGCCCCGTTCCGATCCGACCTTGCGGTTGACCAGATCGAGGGCCTGAATGCCGGTGGTCCCTTCGTAGATGGTGGTGATGCGGGCGTCGCGATAGAACTGCGCGGCGCCAGCCTCCTCGATGAAACCCATGCCGCCGTGGACCTGCACGCCGAGGGAGGCGATCTCCACCGCCTGCTCGGTGCACCAGCCTTTCACGATCGGCGTCAGCAGGTCGAGCAGCGCCTGGTGCCGGGCACGCTCGGTCGGATCGGAATGGTGATTCGAGAGATCCAGCGCCGCGGCTGCCGTGTAGGCCAGAGCGCGCATCGCTTCGGTTTGCGACTTCATGAGCATCAGCATGCGGCGAACGTCGGGATGGTGGACGATCGTGACCCGATCGCCGCTGCCGACGCCCAGCTCCCGGCCCTGCACGCGCAGCTTCGCGTACGCAGCCGCATGCTGGTAGGCCCGCTCGCCCATCGCCACACCTTCCAGGCCGACGCCGAGGCGCGCGTGATTCATCATGATGAACATGTAGCGCAGGCCCTCGTTCTCCTTACCGACGAGATAGCCGGTCGCGCCGCCGTTGTCGCCGTATGCCAGCACGCAAGTCGGGCTCGCGTGGATGCCCAGCTTGTGCTCGATCGAGACGCAGCGCACGTCGTTGCGCGCATCCGGCTTGCCGTTCGCATCCAGCAAAAACTTGGGCACGATGAAAAGCGAGATACCGCGCGTGCCTTCCGGCGCGTCGGGTGTGCGCGCAAGTACCAGGTGCACGATGTTCTCGGCGAGATCGTGCTCGCCGTAGGTGATGAAGATCTTCTGCCCGAAGAGCTTATAGGTACCATCGGGCTGCGGGAGCGCGCGGGTGCGAACCGCGGAAAGATCCGAGCCCGCCTGCGGCTCGGTGAGATTCATCGTGCCCGACCATGCACCGCTTGTGAGCTTGGGAAGGAAGCGCGCACGCTGCTCGGGCGAGCCGATGCGCTCGAGCGCCTCCAGCACGCCGCTGGTAAGCATCGGGCAGAGGCAGAACGCCATGTTGGCGCTGTTCCAGATCTCGGCCACCGGCATCGCCACGATTTGCGGCAGGCCCTGGCCACCGAACTCGGGCTCGCCGGCAAGGCCGTTCCAACCGGCCTCGACGAACTTTGCGTAGGCTTCCTTGAAACCGGGTGGCGTGGTCACGTTGCCGGCATCGAAGCGCGCCCCGTGGGTATCGCCCACGCGGTTGAGCGGCCCGAGCACTTCGGCGCCGAACTTGCCGGCTTCTTCCAGCACCTGATCGACCAGGTCCGGGCTCAGCTCAGCGAAGGGGGGCAGCTCGGCGATGTGCTCGAGCCCGACCAGCTCCTTGATAACGAAACGCATATCGGCGAGCGGGGCGACATATTCGGACATCGGCGCACCTCGGGCAAAGACACGATGGCAGCACCGCGCCAATCGGACGCGGCGTGCAATCAGGTGATTATGCTACCAGCCGCAGCGCCGAAGCCCGGCAGGTCGCTGGCTGGTAGAGGCGCGCTGGAAAGAGCGACGGCTTCGCGGCCGGCACGCAGCGATGCGAAGGACGATGCCAGGGCGGGCCGGCGGGCCATGCAACGGCCCGCCGTGCGACCAGGGCGTGATATGGAACGCCCGCCCGTGCGGCTCGCGCGTGATCAGCCCAGTTTCTCAGTGAGCTCGGGCACGACCTTGAAGAGATCGTCGACGATCCAGTAGTTGGCGACCTGGAAGATCGGCGCCTCGGGATCCTTGTTGATCGCCACGATGACCTTGCTGTCCTTCATCCCGGCCAGGTGCTGGATGGCGCCCGAAATTCCTACCGCGACGTAGAGCTCGGGGGCGACGATCTTGCCGGTCTGACCGACCTGGTAGTCGTTGGGCACGAAGCCGGAATCGACTGCGGCGCGCGATGCGCCGACGGCGGCGTTCAGCTTGTCGGCCAGCGCTTCGAGAATCTTGAAGTTCTCGCCGCTGCCCATGCCGCGTCCGCCCGAGACGATGATGCGCGCGGCGGTGAGCTCCGGGCGGGCCGACTTGGTGAGCTCCTGGCCCTGGACGGTGGTAAGCCCGGTGTCGGGCCCGACCGGAATCGTCTCCACCGCGCCGCTGCCACCGCTGTCGGCGACGGGATCGAACGCGGTGCTACGCACGGTGATGACCTTGACCGAGTCGTTCGACTGCACGGTTGCGAGCGCATTGCCCGCATAGATCGGGCGCACGAACGAGTCGGGCGAGAGCACGTCGCTGATGTCGGAGATTTGCGCGACGTCGAGCAGCGCGGCAACGCGCGGCATGAAGTTCTTGCCGAACCCCGTGGCCGCAGCCAGCACGTGGCTGTAATTCTTGGCGAGCGGGACGATCAACGCGCTCAGGTTCTCGGCGGTCGGGCTGGCATAGAGCGCCGCATCGGCGTGCAGCACCTTGGCCACGCTTTCGGCCTTGGCGGCGGCTGCAGCCGCATCGCCCGCCTGGTGGCCCGCGACCAGGACGTGGATGTCGCCGCCGATCTTGCGCGCGGCGCCGAGGGTGTTGAGGAATCCCGGCTTGAGCCGGGCGCCGTCGTGTTCTGCAATGACGAGGATGCTCATCGAGTCAGACCTTTACTCGGCGAAGGGAGTGAATGAGTGAATACTGGGGTGAAGGGTGAAAAGTGAAGGGCGAAGGCGCCGTCGACATTGCCTTCGCCACGCAGCGATCAGATGACGCGGACTTCGTTCTTGAGCTTGTCCACCAGCTCGGCGACATCGGCCACCTTGACGCCGGCGGAGCGCTTGGGAGGCTCGGCGACCGTGACGGTCTTCAGCCGTGGCGCCATGTCCACACCGAGCTGGTCGGGCTTGATGTTCTCCAGCGGCTTCTTCTTCGCCTTCATGATGTTCGGCAGCGTCACGTAGCGCGGCTCGTTCAGACGCAAGTCCGTAGTCGCCACCAAGGGCAGCTTCGCGGTGAGCTGCTCCAGACCACCGTCGATCTCGCGCGTGATCTGCGCCTGCTCGCCCGAGATTTCGATCTTGGAGATGAAGGTGGCCTGCGGCCAGCCGAGCAGCGCGCTCAGCATCTGGCCCGACTGGTTGTTGTCGTCGTCGATCGCCTGCTTGCCGAGAATCACCAGCCCCGGCTGTTCCTTTTCGCACAGCGCCTTGAACACCTTGGCCACCGCAAGCGGCTGGACTTCCTCGCTGGTCTCGACCAGGATCGCACGATCCGCGCCCATCGCGAGCGCGGTGCGCAGCGTTTCCTGGCATTGCGGTCCACCGATCGACACCGCGACGATCTCGCTCACGCTGCCGGCTTCCTTCATGCGCACAGCCTGCTCCACCGCGATTTCGCAGAACGGATTCATCGCCATCTTGACGTTGGCCGTGTCGACGCCGCTGCCGTCGCTCTTGACCCGCACCTTGATGTTCGCGTCCACGACGCGCTTGACTCCGACCAGAACTTTCATCGGCTCTTTCCCGTTTTGAATGGGTTCAAGCCGGCGATTATAACCTCGGGCTTCGCGGCAGCGGACCCCGCATACCGGGTTGCGGTTTCGCACAGCGGCACGGCGCCGAGCAGCGCCGCGACCCGGATGGGCTACGTCCGGCGTTTGGACCAGCGCGCAGCCAGCTCGCCGACAATGCCACGGCGGAAAGCGAGCACGCAGACGACGAACACGGCGCCCTGCACGATCGTCACCCAGGCGCCCAGCTCGGCCAGGTAGCTTTCCATGGTGATGACGAGAAAGGCGCCGACGACCGGCCCGAATACCGTACCCATGCCGCCGAGCAGCGTCATCAGCACCACCTCGCCCGACATGGTCCAATGCACGTCGGTGAGCGAGGCGAGCTGGAACACCAGCGCCTTGGTCGCCCCCGCGAGCCCGGACAGAGCCGCAGACAAGACGAACGCGACCAGCTTGTAGCGATCGGCCCGGTAGCCGAGGGAAATCGCGCGCTGCTCGTTTTCGCGAATCGACTTCAGCACCTGGCCGAACGGCGAATGGATCACCCGCCCGATCAGCAGGAAGCCGCCGAGAAAGATGGCGAGCACGAAGTAGTACATCGTCAGCGGCGTCGAAAGATCGATCAGCCCGAACAGCCGGCCGCGCGGCACGGCCTGGATGCCGTCCTCGCCGTGGGTGAACGGCGTCTGGATGTAGAAGAAATAGAGCATCTGCGCCAGGGCCAGCGTGATCATTGCGAAGTAGATGCCCTGGCGGCGGATCGCGAGCAACCCCGCCAGCCAGCCGAGCAACGTGGAAGCGCCGGTGCCGAGCAGGATGGCGAGCTCCGGCGTCACACCCCATTCCTTGGCCGCGTGCGCGCACACGTAGCCGGCGGTGCCGAGGAACATGGCATGGCCGAACGAGAGCAGGCCGCCGAAGCCGATCAGCAGGTTGAAGGCGCACGCGAACAGCGCGAAGCACAGCGCCTTCATCAGGAACACGGGATAGAACACGAAGGGCGCAGCCGCAAAGATCGCCGCCATGACCACGAACCCGCGCCAGCTCACCCCTGTCGAGAAGGTATTGCGATCCACTTGTCCGCTCGCCCGATTCATCGCTTCAGCGCTGCCCGAACAGGCCCTGCGGACGCAGCATCAGCACGATCGCCATGATGATGAAGATGACCGTGTTCGAGGCTTCCGGATAGAACACCTTGGTGAGGCCCTCGATGATGCCCAGCCCGAAGCCGGTGACGATCGAGCCCATGATCGAGCCCATGCCGCCGATCACCACCACGGCAAAGACGACGATGATGAGATCGGCCCCCATCTGCGGGCTCACCTGGTAGATCGGCGCCGCCAGCACGCCGGCGAAGCCGGCCAGGCCGACGCCGAAGCCGTAGGTCAGCAGGATCATGCGCGGCACGTTGACGCCGAAGGCTTGTGTCAGCGGCGCATTCTCGGTCGCGGCGCGCAGGTACGCGCCCAGTTTGGTGCGCTCGATGACATACCAGGTGCCGAGGCAGACGGCGAGCGAGGCGACGATGATCCAGGCGCGGTAGGTGGGCAGGAACATGAAGCCCAGGTTGTGGCCGCCGGTCAACTCGGCCGGCATGGCGTACGGCAGCCCGGAGGAACCGAACTCGTTGCGGAACACGCCCTGGATGATGAGCGCGAGCCCGAAGGTCAGCAGCAGGCCGTACAGATGATCGAGCTTGTACAAGTGGCGCAGCAGGAGGCGCTCGACCGCGATCCCGGTGAGCGCCACCGCCAGCGGCACGATCAGCAGCGCCCACCAGTAGCCCAGCTGCCACTTGCTCAACAGGAACCAGGCGCAGAAGGCGCCCAGCATGTACTGGGCGCCGTGAGCAAAGTTGATGATGTTGAGCAGGCCGAAGATTACCGCCAGCCCGAGCGAGAGCAGGGCGTAGAACGAGCCGTTGATGAGCCCGATCAGCAGCTGCCCGAACAGCGCCTGGGTGGAAATCCCCATCCGGCCGACTCGCTAGTGCGACATCCTACTTCTTGACCAGCTCGCATCCCCCATCGGCCAGCGGCCGGAACGCCTGCTCGGCCGGAATCGTGGCGCGCAGCTTGTAGTAATCCCAGGGTGCTTTCGACTCTTGAGGCTTCTTCACCTCGAACAGATATGCCGGATGAATCTTGCGCCCGTCGGCCCGGATGCTGCCCTTGCCGAACAACGGATCGTCGGTCGGCATTTCCTTCATCTTCGCGATCACCTTGGTGCCGTCGTCGGACTTCAGCGCCTCGACGGCCTTCAGGTAGTGCAGCACGCCGGAATAAACGCCCGCGTGGACCATGCTCGGATGAATGCCGCGCACCTGCGGCGCGAAGCGCTTGGTGAACGCGCGTGTCTGCTCGTTCATGTCCCAGTAGAAGGTCTCGGTGAAGATCAGGCCCTGCGCGGTGTTGAGACCGAGGGCGTGAACGTCGGTGATGAACACGAGCAGGCCGGCCAGGTTCTGCCCGCCCTTGACGATGCCGAACTCGGCGGCCTGCTTGATCGAGTTGATGGTGTCGCCGCCGGCGTTGGCGAGCCCGATGATCTTTGCCTTGGACGCCTGTGCCTGCAGCAGGAACGACGAAAAATCGGTGCCGGGGAAGGGGTGGCGAACCCTGCCCAGCACCTTGCCGCCGTTCTTGACCACCACCGCTTCGACGTCGCGCTCGAGCGCATGGCCGAACGCGTAATCGGCGGTGAGGAAGAACCAGGTGTTGCCGCCGGTCTTGACGATGGCATTGGCGGTGCCGTTGGCGAGCGCCCAGGTGTCGTAGGTCCAGTGGATCGTATTCGGCGAGCAAGCCTTGCCGGTCAGGTCCGAGCTGGCCGCGCCCGAGACGATGAAGGCCTTGCCTTTCTCGCGCGTGAGCTGGTTCACCGCCAGCGCCACGCTGGATGTCGGAACGTCGAAGATCGCATCCACGCCCTCGGCGTCGTACCAGCGCCGGGCGATCTGCGAGCCCACGTCGGGCTTGTTCAGGTGATCGGCGAACACGACCTCGACCTTCATGCCCTTCTTGGCCGCGCCGAAATCCTCCACCGCCATGCGCGCGGCCACCACCGAGCCCTGCCCGGTCAGGTCGGCATACGTCCCGGACTGGTCGTTCAGCACACCGATTTTGATCACGCCGCCGGACATCTGCGCCGCGGCCGGCAGCGCCAGCAGCGCTACCGCGACCCCCACACCCCACTTGCGTTTCGACATCATCGTCACTCCTTCTCGCGGCCGATTCGATCGTCCGATCGCGAACGCATCATACTCCCAGGTATTCGTGCAGCATGCCGGCTTTCGTTTCGAGCTCGCCGGCCGCCAAACGCTCGACGACGCGCCCGTGCTCGATCACGTAGTGGCGGTCGGCGAGCGGCGCGGCGAAACGGAAGTTCTGCTCCACCAGCACGATCGTGAAGCCGCGCTCCTTGAGTCGCCGGATGACCTGTGCCAGCGTTTGCACGATCACCGGCGCGAGCCCTTCGGTGATCTCGTCGAGCAGCAGCAAATGGGCGCCCGTACGCAGGATCCGCGCCATGGCGAGCATTTGCTGCTCGCC
>WHTS01000001.1:7268-141640 GCA_009377585.1 Betaproteobacteria bacterium | reverse complement strand
CGCTCGGAGCGCCAGAAGTCGAAGGACGTGCCGCGTGCACGCTGGAGCGCGATGCGCACGTTCTCGAGCACCGACATGTGCGGAAAAACCGCGGAGATCTGAAAGGAGCGCACCAGCCCCAAGCGCGCGACCTGCGCGGGGCTCGTGCCGGTGATGTCGCGGCCGGCGTAGTAGATCCGGCCGCTGGAGGGCTGGAGGAACTGGCTGATGAGATTGAAGACGGTGGTCTTGCCGGCACCGTTCGGCCCGATCAAAGCGTGGATCGTGCCTCGGCGCACCGCGAGCTCGACGTTCGATACCGCGACGAAACCCTTGAACTCCTTGGTGAGCGCCTGCGTGCGCAGGATGATCTCGTCGCCCGCCTCGGGCATCGCCTCTGCTCCTCCGATTCAGAATGGCCGACACTGCATGCCTGGAGATGCAGCGCGGCGCGACACCGATTCGACGATAGCAGGTTTGGGCGGGCGACAACAAGCACACGGGCGGCACGTCGACGCGAACCACACGATTCCGTCTCCCTTCCCGACATCCCTCCTCGACGAGGAGCTTGACCACCCCGCCTTCTTCGCCGGCACCCCTCCTCGATGAGGAGCTTGACCACCCCGCCTCCTTCGCCGGCACCCCTCCTCGACGAGGAGGGGAAACGGACTCCCCTCCTGCCAAGGAGGGGCGGAACGCGCAATGCGTGGACGGGGCGGTTCTACTCCCGGCGCTCGACCCCACCGGCGCCGCGCGCCCGCTCGCGCAGCACGTACTTCTGCACTTTGCCGGTAGCGGTCTTCGGCAGCGGCCCGAACACCACGGTCTTCGGCACCTTGAACCCGGCCAGATGCTCGCGGCAGAACGCAATGATGTCCGCTTCGGTTGCGCTGGCCTCGGGCTTCAAAGCGATGAACGCGCATGGCGTCTCGCCCCAATGCGCGTCGGGCCGCGCCACCACGGCAGCTTCCAGTATCGCCGGGTGCTGATAGAGCGTGTCCTCGAGCTCGATCGAGGAGATGTTCTCGCCGCCGGAAATGATGATGTCCTTGGAGCGATCCTTGATCTGGATGTAACCGTCGGGATGGATCACGCCAAGGTCGCCGGTGTGATACCAGCCGCCGGCGAAGCTTTCTTCGGTTGCACGCGGATTCTTCAGGTAGCCGCGCATCACGACATTGCCGCGCATCACGACTTCGCCCAGAGTCTCGCCGTCGCGCGGCACCGGTTGCAGCGTTTCCGGGTCGAGCACCGTCACTTCTTCCATGATGGCCTTGCGTACGCCAGCCCGGCTCTTGAGCTTCGCTCGCTCCGCGAGTGGAAGCGAATTCCACTCGTCGTGCCAGGCGCACGCCACAGTCGGCCCGTAAGTTTCGGTCAGGCCGTAGAGATGCGTGACCGCGATACCCATTTCTTCCATGCGCGCGATCACGGCCGCGGGCGGCGCGGCGCCGCCGGTCATCGCCTCGAGCGGATGGTCGACCAGCGAGCGCTCGGCCTCCGGGGCGTTGACCATCATGTTGAGCACGATCGGCGCGCCGCACAGGTGAGTCACGCGGTGCTGCTTGATTGCCTCGAATATTGCGCGGGTTTCCACTCGGCGCAGGCACACGTTCGTGCCGCCCAGCAGCGCCATGGTCCAGGTGAACGACCAGCCGTTGCAGTGGAACATCGGCAGCGTCCAGAGGTACACCGAATCCGGACCCATGACCGAAGCGACTGCATTGCCGAAGGAATTGAGATAGGCGCCGCGGTGATGGATCACGACACCCTTGGGATTGCCGGTCGTGCCCGAGGTGTAGTTGAGCGCGATCGCCTGCCATTCGTCGCGCGGTAGTTCCCAGCGATGCGTAGGGTCGCCGGTGGCGAGCAAGGCTTCGTAGTCCACCTCGCCGATGCGCGGGCCTTCGCCGTCGTAGATCGGATCGTCGATGTCGATCACGTGCGGTGGGCGCTCGCAGCGACCAACGGCCTCGGCTGCCACCGCGGCGAACTCGCTGTCGACGAGCAAAACCTTGGCGCCGCCATGGGCCAGGATGAAGCCGATCGTCGCCGCATCGAGCCGGATGTTGATGGTGTTGAGCACCGCCCCGCTCATCGGCACGCCGAAATGCGCTTCGTACATCGCCGGCGTGTTCGGCGCCAGCACGGCCACGGTATCTCCGACCCCGATCCCGCTTCGTGCCAATGCCGATGCCAACCGGCAGCAACGTGCGTACGTCTGCGCCCAGGTCTGGCGCAGTGCGCCGTGGATGAGCGCGATCTTGTCGGGATAGACCTCGGCCGAGCGCGCAAGAAAGCTGAGCGGGGACAGCGCGACGAAATTGGCCGGATTCTTTCCGAGCCGGTCATCGAAGGGATTCGACACTTTTCTGTCCTTGCGCCCCTGGCATGTCTGCGCGCACCGGACGCGTCTTCCGATCGAACCCGCCAGCTGCCGCAGGCAGCACTGGACGGATATGCCGCGGGGCCCGGGACGGGCAATGATTGCAAGCGATGTTAAGCCCGCGCGACGCCGTGCTTCAAGAAGGTTCTCGCCATCGTTCGCTTTCGCGGCGGCTGCAACGGCGTCTCGACCATGGCAAGCAGGCTCTGTGCCGCGGGCGAAACGCGCGCGCCCCCGCCGAGTGATAATGCAGATGTCTCGCTCCGGACGCAGACCGGTCAGACACGGAACGCTGGATCGAGCGCGATGGAGGTCATCCAGAAAGAAAACGTACGGATCGATCGACCTCAAGGAGGAGAGCATGAATCGTGGTGGTTTGACTTATGGCCTGCTGCTTGTTCTGGCTGCATGCGCGAGCAACGTCGTCGCCCAGGGATTTCCCTCGCGTTCAATCCGGATCGTGGTTCCGTTTCCGCCGGGCGGGCCGTCCGACTATTCCGCGCGCGTCATCAACCGGGAGATCGTGCGGGGACTCAACCTCCCCGACGTAAAGGAAAAGATCGCGGCCCAGGGCAACGAGGTGATCGGCGATTCGCCAGATCACTTTGCCAAATTCATCCGTGCCGAATCGGACAAGTGGGGCAAGGTCGTCAGGCAGGCGGGTATCAAGCTCGAGTAGGCGGCGCAGCCACACCAAGGAGTCACACGATCGCAACGGTGTGATTCCCCGAGGCATACGCTTCGCGCCCCGAGGCGACCCGCCGGTGCGTGGTATATATCCGCAGTCGACGCTCGCGCACGCCTTCGACCGCCCGAGACGAGGCGCGCGTGCCGGTTCGAGTTCGCCTTCGGCGAACGAGGAGGAGGAAGCAGTGAAGCAAGCGGCAAAGCGACGCGGCATTCAGGCAACGAAGAAAGCTGTCAGCGGGCGCGCCGCGCTCTGGCGAGCAACCGGGCGCGCAGCACCGATTGGCCTCAGTCTACTGGCGCTGATCGCCTCCGCCTTCGGCTCGACGGCAAGCGCGCAATCATGGCCCGCTCGACCGATCCGCTACATCGTTCCGTTTCCGCCGGGCGGCGGCACCGACACGTCCGCCCGCTTGATGGCGCCCACCCTTTCGTCCGAGCTCGGCCAGCAGGTCGTGATCGAGAATCGGCCCGGCGCCGGCGGCATGATCGGCGTCGAACAGGCAGCCAAGGCCGCCCCCGACGGCTACACCATGGTGCAGGCGACCGTCGGCCAGGTCTCGATCAATCCCAACCTGCTGCGCAAGCTCGCCTTCGACCCGGACAAGGACCTGGCGCCGGTGGCGCTCACGGGCGATCTGTTCAATGTGCTGGTGGTGCATCCGGCGCTGCCGGTGCGCTCGGTGCTCGACCTCGTCGCGCTGGCACGCAAACGCCCGGGAGAGCTCAACTTCAGCTCGTCCGGCGTCGGCGTGCCCGATCACCTCGCGGGCGAGTTGTTCCAGATCATGACCGGGACGAAAATGGTCCATGTCCCCTATAAGGGCGGACCGCTCGCCATGGCCGACCTGGTTGCGGGCAACGTGCAACTGATGTTCGCCACGGTCGCTTCCTCGATCGGCATGGTGAAAGCCAACAAACTGCGGCCGATCGCGATCACCAACGGCAAGCGCTTTCCGGGGATGCCGCAACTGCCGATCATCGGCGAGGCCGGCATTCCGGGATTCGCCGTCGACAACTGGACCGGCGTGTTCGTGCCGGCCGGCACGCCGAAGGAAATCATCACGCGCCTGAACGCAGGCTTCACCAAGGCGGTTGGCGTTCCCGCAACGCGCACCCGGCTGCTCGATTCGGGAATCGGGGTCGCGTCCAGCACACCGGAGCAATTCGCGACCTTCATCCAGAAGGAGACCGCGAAATGGAAGAAGGTGATCGCGGACGCAAATGTGCGGATTGATTGATCGGCAAGGGGCTGCGAGCCCCGACACGCGGCATCACTGCGCCCGCAACGCTGCAGCGCGATGGCTGCGCCCGCAGATTCGCGCCTCAGGTGTCGATGGCTTGTGAGCTTCTCGCCTGCTGGCGCAGGACGAACTTCTGGATCTTGCCGGTCGAGGTCTTCGGCAGCGGCCCGAACACCACCGCCTTGGGCACCTTGAAGTGCGCCATGCGGTCGCGGCAGAAGGCGATGATCTCCGCGGCGTCGGCTTGCGCGCCCTCTTTCAATTCCACGAACGCGCACGGTACCTCGCCCCACTTCGGATCCGGCATGGCGACCACAGCCGCGGTCATGACGGCAGGATGGCGATACAGAGTATCTTCGACTTCGAGCGAGGAGATGTTCTCGCCGCCGGAGATGATGACGTCCTTGGAGCGGTCCTTGATCTTCACGTAGCCGTCCGGCTGTACCACCGCGAGATCGCCGGAGTGGAACCAGCCGCCGGCGAACGCTGCCTGCGTCGCCTGCTCGTTCTTCAGATACCCCTTCATCGTGATGTTGCCGCGAAACATGATCTCGCCCATGGTCTCGCCGTCCGGCGGAATGGGCTGCATCGTCGCCGGGTCCATGACGCACATCCCCTCCTCGAGCGGGTAGCGCACGCCCTGGCGGCCATTGCGCTCCGCGCGCTGCGGCAGATCGAGCGCATCCCATTCGTCGTGCTTGGCGCACACTGCCGCGGGCCCGTAGGTCTCGGTCAGGCCGTAGACGTGCGTGAGCTCGAAGCCCATGCGCTCCATGCCTTCGATCACCGCCGCCGGCGGCGCCGCGCCCGCCACCAGGCAATGCACCGTGTGGTCGATGCCGGCGCGCAGGCTCGACGGCGCGTTGATGAGCAGGTTGTGCACGATCGGCGCGCCGCAATAGTGCGTGACCCGGTGACGGTCAATCGCATCGAACACGGGCGCCGCGTCGACCTTGCGCAAGCACACGTTGGTTCCGGCCACCGCGGCCATGGTCCAAGTGAAGCACCAGCCATTGCAGTGGAACATCGGCAGCGTCCACAGGTACACGGCATGGCGCGGCATGTTCCACACCAGCGCATTGCCGACCGCGTTCAGGTACGCGCCGCGATGGTGGTACACCACCCCCTTGGGATTGCCGGTCGTCCCCGACGTGTAGTTGAGCGAGATCGCATCCCACTCGTCCTCGGGCGCGGTGCGAACGCCCGTGCCGTCGCCGCCGGCGAGAAACGCTTCGTATTCGATCTCCCCGAGGCACTCGCCGCCGTCGAAGGCAGGATCGTCCACGTCGATCACGAGCGGTCTGGTCGAAAGCGTCGAGAGCGCTTTCGCAAGTGTCCCGGAGAATTCGCGGTCGGTGAAAAGCACCTTGGCTTCGGCATGCTGCAGCATGAAGGCAATCGTGTCGGCATCGAGCCGGGTGTTGAGCGTGTTGAGCACCGCACCGGCCATGGCGACGCTGAAGTGCAGCTCGTACATCGCCGGCACGTTGGGCAGCATGGCCGCCACTGTATCGCCCGGCCCGATGCCCCGCCGCAGCAGCGCCGACCCGAGCGTGCGGCAGCGGGCATGGGTCTCGCCCCAGGTATATCGCCGGTCGCCGTATATGACGCACGGATGGTCGGGATAGGTCGAGGCCGACCAGTCGAGGAGCGTGAGGGGGGTGAGCGGCGCGTAGTTCGCCGGGTTGCGTTCCAGTCCGAGCTGGTAGGGATTCAGATGCGCCATAGCTCGGCGAGATCGAGCCGGACGCTCGGAGCCGACAGCGGCGAGATCACGGCGCCGGAGGTGTCGGTGGACACATCCCGATAGCCCTCGGGGCCGGGTTGCCGGTGCACGATCACGGACTCGCTTTGCAGGTCGACGAGCCAGACTTCGGCAATGCCGTGGCGCGAGTAGAGTGGAACCTTGATGTCGCGGTCGTAACGCAGAGTGGTGTCGGCGACTTCGACGACGAGCAGTACGTCGGTGGCCGATGGCAAGCCCCCCATATAGTCGTCAGCACGCGGCTTGAGCAAGGCGATATCGGGTTGAGGTTCGTCGCGCGGCGGCAGTGCGATCGGATTCTGGACCGACACGTTCGCTGCGTTACCGACAGCGCGCAATAGCATCCTGTTCAGCCGATTGACCTTCGAAGCATGCACGACACCAATTGGAGCCATCTGCATCATCTCCCCGTCGATCAGTTCGATCCGGTCGTCCTCTCCCAGGATGCCGGCCTCCCCCATCCGATGAAAATCGGCTACCGAAAGCTTGCGGCGCGGAAAGGTGTCCAGTGCTCCCATGGCGTCACCCTATGCTGTCTGCGAGGCGGGCGCCTCGCTCGAGAGCTATGATCGTGAAATCGACAAGACCTTGCAACCGTGCGAATCGACGGGCTGAGCCAGCGTCCTACCGCACCCAATCGACCGCCTCGGCAATGCGCGTAACCGCGTGCACCTCGATCCCGGCAATTTCCTGCTTCGGCGCATTGGCGGCCGGAATGATGGCCTGCTTGAAGCCGAGCTTGGCCGCTTCGCGCAACCGTTCCTGGCCCCGCTGCACCGGGCGTACCTCGCCCGCGAGTCCGACCTCGCCGAACACGACCAACTTGTCCGACAGGGGCTTGTTCTTGAGGGAGGAGACGACCGCAAGCAGCACCGCAAGATCCGAGGCGGGCTCGGTGATGCGCACGCCGCCGACGGCGTTGACGAACACGTCCTGATCGAAGCAGGCGATGCCGGCATGCCGGTGCAGCACCGCCAGCAGCAGTGCGAGCCGATTCTGCTCCAGCCCGACTGTGAGCCGGCGCGGGTTCGGCGCATGCGCTTCGTCCACCAGCGCCTGCACCTCCACCAGCAGTGGGCGCGTGCCTTCCTGGGTGACACAGATGCACGAGCCGGCCACCTGCTCGGCATGCCGCGACAGGAACAGCGCCGAAGGATTGCTCACGCCGCGCAGCCCCTTGTCGCCCATGGCGAAGACGCCGATCTCGTTCACCGCGCCGAACCGGTTCTTGATCGCGCGCACCAGGCGGAAGCTCGAATGCGTATCGCCCTCGAAGTAGAGCACCGAGTCGACCATGTGCTCGAGCACGCGCGGTCCGGCGATGGCGCCTTCCTTGGTGACGTGGCCCACGAGCACGACCACCGTGCCGCTCGACTTGGCATAGCGCGTGAGCTGCGCCGCGCACTCGCGCACCTGCGCGACCGACCCCGGCGCGGACTGCAGCTGATCGGAATACAGCGTCTGGATCGAGTCCATCACCGCGACCGCGGGCTTGACGGTTCCGAGCGCGGCCAGGATCTTCTCCACATTGATCTCGGCCAGCACCCGGGTGGCCGTCACGTCGAGCGCGAGACGCCTGGCGCGCAGCGCCACCTGCGACGAGGATTCCTCGCCGCTCACGTACAGCACTGCGTGCGCGGCGCTCATGCGGCACAGTGCCTGCAGCAGCAAGGTGGATTTGCCGATGCCCGGATCGCCGCCGATCAGGATCACCGCACCGGGCACCAGGCCGCCGCCGAGCACGCGGTCGAACTCGCCGATGCCGGTTGCCAGCCGCGCTTCCTCGGCCGCTTCGACTTCGGACAGCGCGACCACCTGGCTGGGTTGGGCGAGTCCGGCGAAGCGCTTCGGCGCCTGCGCCTCGGCCACCGATTCGACCAGCGTGTTCCAAGCCTGGCAATGCGGGCACTGGCCCTGCCACTTGAGCGTCTGGCCGCCGCACTCGGTGCAGGAATAGATCGTCTTCGCCTTGGCCACGGGGCGCCTCAGCGTTCGACGACCCGGACGCGCGGGGCAAGCGCGCAGAAGAGCTCGTAGCTCACCGTGCCCGCCACCGCCGCGACTTCGTCCGCGGACAAGCCCTCGCCCCAGAGCGTAACCGGGCTGCCGACGCCGGCGCCCGGAATGCGGGTGATGTCGACGCACAGCATGTCCATCGAGACGCGACCGACGGTACCCGTGCGCACGCCCTCGACCAGCGCCGGCGTACCGCTGGGGGCATGGCGCGGGTAGCCGTCGGCATAGCCGCAGGCGACGACGCCGATTCGCATTCTCTCCTTTGCGACGAAGGTCGCGCCGTAACCCACCGCATCGCCCGCGGCCAGTTCCTGCACGCCGATGATGCGTGAGGTGAGCGTCATCACGGGCCGCAACCCGAGCGCAGTCGCGGGCCGATCGGCAAAGGGCGAGGCGCCGTAGAGCATGATGCCGGGCCGGATCCAGTCGCCGTGCGCCTCGGGAAAGCGCAGGATCGTTGCCGAATTGGCGATCGAGTGCGGCAGCGCGCGGTCGCGGGCGGCGTCGAGAAATCGCTGCAGTTGCTCGGCGATGCCCCGATCGTCGTCGGCGCAGGCGAAATGCGTCATGAGCGTCACCGATCGCACGCGCGCGTTTGCGGCAAGGCGCTCCAGCACTTCTCCCAGCGAGTCCGGGCGCAGGCCCAGCCGATTCATGCCGGTGTTGAGCTTGACGAACACATCCAGGCGCGCATTCGAGGGCAGATCGCGCAGCATCGCGACCTGGTCGGGATCGTGCAGCGCGCAGGCAAATCCGTTGTGCGCCGCGACCGCCAGCTCATCCGCGTCAAACACGCCTTCGAGCAGCAGGATCGGCTGCCGATAACCCGCCTCGCGCAGGCGAACCGCCGCATCGATTTCGAGCAGCGCGAAGCCGTCGGCCGCGGCGAGCGCGGAAGCGCAACGCATGAGGCCATGGCCATAGGCATTGGCCTTGATGACGGCGAAAGTGCGGGCAGCCGGTGCCGCGCGCTGCGCCACGGAGAGGTTATGGCTCAGCGCAGAGAGTTCGATGCTCGCTTGCAGAGGTCTCGGCATGGCCGAGAGGATAAAGGAGGGCGCGTGAGTACGGAAGGTCGACCAGGGAAAGCCGGCCGGTGCGAAAGGCCGGCCGCAGCGGGTCGGGAGCGCGACGGCCTACGACGAACGGCCGATCAAGGCGCCACGATCTGCTGCATGCGTGCGGTGGCGAATTCGGCGAAGGTCTGCAGGCGGCGGGTTCGGAACTGTTCTTTCAGACACACCCAGGAGAGGATGCGGATCAGGCGGGGCTCGAGCGCAATCGCCACCAGGCTGCCGAGCCGCAGCTCCTTCACGATGGTTGCGCGCGACATGATCGAGTAGCCGAGACCAGTCTCGACCACGCTCTTGATGGCGACCGTGCTGCCGAGCTCCATCACCACGTGGATATCGTCCGGCGACACGCCGTGCTGGCGAAAATAACGATCGGCGAACTCGCGCGTGCCCGAGCCCGCTTCCCGGCGCACGTAGGGCTTGTCGAGCAGTTGCGCCGGCGTGACGCGGCGCATGCGCGCGATCTCGCTCCCCGGGGCGCAAATCACCAGCAATTCCTCCTCGCAGATCTGCTGCGTCTCCAGGTTCGACAAGTGCGGGGGCGACTCGATGAAGCCCAGATCCAGGCTGCGGTCCGCCACCCGGTTCTCGATCAGCTCGGAGTTGCCGACCGTGAGCCGGATTTCCACCCGCGGGTGGCTCGCCTGGAACTCGCCGATCACCTGCGGCAGGATGAATTCCCCGTTGGTAAGGCTCGCGCCGATGATCAGCGGACCGGCGATGTCGCCGCTCATCTCCGCCATGCGCGCTTCCAGCTCGCCCGAAAGGTTCAGGATGCGGCCGGCATACTCGTACACCAGCTCTCCGGCCGGGGTGAGCTTGATGCGGCCATGGGCGCGATCGAACAGGCGCGCGTTGAAGTGCTCCTCGAGCTGCTTGACCTGGAACGTGACCGCGGGCTGGGTCATGAAAAGCGCTTCCGCGGCCTTGGTGAAGGACAGATGCTTGGCGACGGCGTGGAAGACCTGAAGACGTCGATCGGCCATAGATGGCAATCCCGGCTGGGCGCGACATTGGGGCCGCACGCTATTCAAGCACAGTTCGCCCCCGTTCGCGTACCGTGCCGGTATTGCGATGTACCTGCCGTCCCTCGCGATGTCCCGTGCCGACATTACGACGCACCGTGCCAGCATGCGATGTACCGTGCCGGTATTGCGGCGCACCGAGGACGCGTTGCGCAGCCGGCGCGAGGCGGAGCGCACCGTTGCGGCACTGAAGAATCGGCCGCAGATGCCGAAGTTGATCCAGACATATGGTATAAAAGCGCGCGTCCAGCAGCGCCCGGCCGCGATCCGCCTCCGATCAGACTCTCGAGCTTTCATGCCGATCCCGTATAGCGTGCGCGCTGCCGGTGCGGAGCCGGCCGCGACGCGCGGCACGCCTTGAGCACACCGATGCCGGCCGGTTTCTACACCATCATGGCGGCGCAGTTCTTCTCGTCGCTCGCCGACAATGCGCTGCTGGTGGCTGCGATCGCGCTGCTGATGCAGCTCAACTCCCCGGACTGGCTGCCGCCGTATCTCAAGTTCTGTTTCGTCATTTCGTATGTAGTGCTGGCGCCCTATGTCGGCGCATTCGCCGATCGCCTGCCGAAGGGCCAGGTGATGTTCATCAGCAATACGATCAAGGTCGGCGGCTGCCTGTTGATGCTGATCGGGATCGACCCGCTCGTCGCCTATTCCCTGGTCGGGCTCGGCGCGGCCGCCTACTCGCCGGCCAAGTACGGCATATTGACGGAATACCTGCCGCACAGCCGCCTGGTTGCCGCCAACGGCTGGATCGAAGGGCTGACGGTGGGCTCCATCATCCTGGGCACTGTGCTCGGCGGCGTTCTGATTACGCCGAAAGTGTCGGGCACGCTGCTGGCTTTCGACCTGCCCTTCATCGAGAGCGGCCTCGATACGTCGGCCGAAGTGGCGATCGCCACTATTACGTTCTTCTATGTCGTCGCGGCGATCTTCAACCTGTACATCCCCTGCACAGGCGTCCCGCTGAAGGCGCTGCCGTCGAATCCATGGGCGACCCTGAAGGATTTCTCGATCTGCTGTGCGCGCCTGTGGCGCGACAAGCTCGGCCAGATTTCGCTCGCGGTCACGACGCTGTTCTGGGGGGCGGGCGCGACGCTGCAGTTCATCGTGATCGCCTGGGCCGACGCGGCGCTCGACTACAACCTGAGCCAGGCCTCGATCCTGCAAGGCGTGGTGGCCGCCGGCATCGCGGCGGGCGCGGTGATCGCTTCGATCCGGGTTTCGCTCGATCGCGCGGTTTCGGTCATTCCGCTGGGAGCCGCGATGGGGCTGATCGTGATCGGCATGATCTTCGTGCGCGAGGTCTGGATCGCGGTGCCGCTACTGGTGATGATCGGTGCGCTGGCCGGTTTCTTCGTGGTGCCGATGAATGCGTTGCTGCAACATCGGGGCCATCATCTCATGGGCGCCGGGCGCTCGATCGCGGTGCAGAACTTCAACGAGAACGCGAGCATCCTGCTGATGATCTGGGGCTACTCGTCGCTGATCAAGCAGGGTACCTCGATCCACACCGCGATCGTGACCTTCGGCTTGTTCGTCGCGGGAACGATGATGCTGGTGCGCGCCTGGCACCGGCGCAATCTACGGCTCTACGGCGAAGAGGTGCAGAGTCTGTTGACGGTGGCGAGGTCATCGCATCATTGAGTGAAGCGTGAAAGGTGAAAATGGGGACGCACACAATTTCCCATCGGCCCGCTTTCCCTGAATAGGACGCACAGTCGGAAATTGTGTGCGTCCCCATTTTTGCCCTCACCGGCGCAGCTTCAGATAGATCTCCGGCAACCTCCGCGGCAGGCTGTTGATGTGATCGAGCACCAGAAAATGGCCCTGGCCGAAGATCTGCGGCAGGTATTCGTTGGCGAGCGTGTCGACGGTGATGCAGTACGGATGGACGCCGCGCGCGACCGCTTCCTTCACCGCCATGCGCGTATCCTCGTGCAGGTAGCGCCGGTCGCCGCCGTCGTCGTAGTCCTCGGGCCGTCCGTCCGACACCAGCAGCAGCAGACGGCGGCGTGACGAAACATCGTTGAAGCAGGCAGTCGCATGGCGGATGGCGGTGCCCATGCGGGTGGCAAGCCGTCCCGACAAGCCGCCCACCTGTGCCTTGACTTCCGTCGACCACGGCTCGTCGAAATCCTTGATCCGGTAGTAGGCGACGTTGTCGCGGTACTTCGAGCAGAAGCCGGCAATGGCATAGCTGTCACCCACCATTTCCAGGCTTTCGGCGAAGAGCAGGATGCCGGCACGCACCCGATCGACCAGCCGCCCGCGGCCCTCGGGCAGCAGCTGCATGATCGAAGTCGACAGATCGGCCAGGAGGATCACCGAGACTTCGCGCTGATTCAGCTCACGGCGCCGATACACCGTTGCTTCCGGCGACATCCCGGCCTCGCGCTCGGTGACATAGGTGATCGCGGCTTCGAGATCGATCTCCTCGCCTTCGAATTGGCGCCGTTGCGGCGCGAGCCGGGTAGGTTTCTGTGCCTGCAGCGCCTGCTTCAACTTCTTCAGCGGCACTGCGTATTCCTGCTCCAGGCGGCGCGCCTCGCCCAGGTTCGATTCGGCGAGCTTCTTCTCCTGCACCCAGGCCCAGTTGCGCTTCAGGCGCTGCTCACGGTAGTCCCACTCGGGATACGGGATGCCTTTGTCGGAGCTTCCGCCCTTGCCGGCCTGCTCTTCCTGGTGCTTGCGCGACGTGCCGACGCCACTGGTGGTGCCCGTGCCGGTTGCCTGCTGCTCGTCGGTCTCGGAGGATTCCTCGCGCTCGCCCGCGGTTTCCTGCGATTCGCTTTCTTCCTGCTCGCCCGCTTCCTGCTCCTGCTGTTCGCCCTCGCCCTGCTCGCCCTCCGACTCCCCGCTTTGCGAATCGGACGAGCGCTCGCGCGGCTGGAAGGCGCGCGAGGCATTCGGCGAGCGCCCGGGAAGATAGGCGAGCACCGAGGATTCGCGCGAATCGATCAGCGGCAGATGGGTGATTTCGAACAGGCGCAACGCCACCTCGAACGCCTCGGCGATACCCGCTTCCGGCGCCGCCAGGCGCTGCAGCAATTCCTGCTCGCGTGCATCGAGCTCGGTGGGAACACCGAGCGCGAGCCTGATCGTGTCGAGCGCATAGCGGTAGTAGCTGCCGGCGGGATCGGGCGGAACACCCAGCGATTCGGCGGCGCGCAGCATGCGCTTCAGGTGGTTGGGCACGTCGCGGTTCACCGCCCAGTCGACGCGCAGATCCTCGGCGATATCGAACAGGAGCTTGAAGCGCTGCGCGTCCTCGCCGAAGCGCGTGAACAGCGGGTCCATCGAAATGGCCTCGCCTTCGCGCGGCGCCGGCAGGCCCGAGAGCTCGAACATGCGCCGCACGTCGGCGGGATCGTACGAGCCGTGGATCATGCTTCCGGCCGAGTGCAGCACCGAGAGCACGGTCTCGTCCTGGTCGGTCAGCACCGGCGGCAGCATCAGGCTTTGCCCGTCGCACTCGATGAACGGCCGGCCCTTTTCCGGCGTCCAGGCGCTTTCCTTCAGATCGATCGTCTCGCCGAACCAGACCTCCACCAGCAGCGAGAGCAGGCGCGTGTGCTCGACCGGCCGGTAGCCGGGCAGGCTCTCGAGCAGCAGGCGCAGGCTTTCTTCGGATTCGAGGCGGAAATAGGCTTCGCCGCGGGCGCGCCCGCTTTGCATGATGTCCGAGCCCCGGGTCGCCCACGGGGTGACGGCCTGGGGGCCGAGGAGGTTACGCACGCGCAGCGCCCCCTGCAGATAGCTCACCAGCATCAGGTGGCGCGATTCGTACAGCTCTTCGGCGCAATCGAGGATCTGCTCGATGCCGGCGATGCCCGAGCGGCCGGAGAGCTCGCGCACCGGGACGGCGAAGTAGGCGCGACCCGAATCGAGGTGGCGCTCGCACCAGCGCAATCCAAGCTCCGCCCAGCGCCGCTCGCCCGCATGCCCGAGCATTGCGTACGCCTCGGGCAGCTCGTGCATGAACGCCTCGACCGCGCGCGCGGCCCCGGCCCAGCGCGTGAACGCGAGCGCCTGCTCGGTCCAGGGCAGTACCTGCTCCGAGACGTCCTCGGCCTCTCGGCTGCCCTCGATGAAGGCGCGCCCGCTGTCGCGATCGTGAGAGACCAGACGATGGGCGGCATCGAGCCAGGCATTGGCCGCGTCGTGGCCATGCAGAAGAATCGCCGGCAGGTTTTCTTCGGCACTGCGGGCGGCGACCGCGCTCAGCTCGCGCAATCGCGCGAGCTGGCTTTCGATATCCGGACTGAAGCTCACGGCGACTCGTTCTGCCGCTCGAGGCGGCGACAAGGCGCGCTCGAAAAAGCGCGTATCAATCGAAATGGGCGCTGATGATCTCGCTCAACGCCGCCGACAACTCGATGTCGTCGGTCATCGGATTCACCATTGCGGCCCGGCACGCCTCCACGGGCGGCAGTCCCGCGATGATCAGATTCGCGGCGTACACCAGCGCGCGCGTCGAGGTCACCTCGTCCAGCCCGTGGTCCTTCAGCCCGCGCGCCTTGTTGCCCGTAGCCACCAGCTTGGTGGCGACGTCGGCCGGTATCCCCGGGACCTCGGTCATGATGATCTTCTTCTCGACTTCCGGAATCGGGAAGTCGAACGTGAGCCCGATGAAGCGCTGCTTGGTCGAGGGCTTGAGGTCCTTCAGCACCGTCTGGTAGCCGGGGTTGTACGAGATCACGAGCAGGAAATCGTCGTGCGCATCGAGCTCCTCGCCCTTCTTTTCCAGCGTGAGCTTGCGCCGATGATCGGTGAGCGAGTGGATGACCACGGTCGAATCGGTGCGCGCTTCGACGATTTCGTCCAGGTAACAGATGGCGCCGGCCTTCGCCGCGCGCGTCAGCGGTCCGTCCTGCCATACGGTCTCGGCGCCTTCGAGCAGGAAGCGGCCGACCAGATCGGAGCTGGTCAGGTCCTCATGGCACGATACGGTGACGAGCGCGCGTTTGAGTCGCCACGCCATGTATTCGAGAAAGCGCGTTTTTCCGCAACCCGTGGGGCCCTTCAACATGACCGGGAGCTTGCGCCGGGCGGCCGCTTCGAACACGGCGATCTCGTTGCCCTGCGGCTCGTAATACGGCGCCGCATCGGCTGCCTGGGGGCGCTGGACGATGTCGTGCTCGACCCCACGCTGTCGGTTCACAGCATTGCTCATGAAAACCCCTTATTAAGACGGGCCATCGCGCCAACGCGGCGCAAATCGCAAATTGTACGCATCCCGCCTCGGGTTGAATATGCCGGGAAGCGATCGGACCGTGCAATGCCCGGCCGGCCTCCTGGACTGCGCCTGTCATTGCGCCCGTCTCACGCCCGCGTTGCAGCCTATCGAGGTCCCGGAAAGTGGCTGGCCGGCCGCTTCGCAATATATCCCGCTTCTATTTCTGCGGCATCGCGCGCGTGGCGCCCCGGCGCTGCCACATGAGCCACAAGGTCGCGATGGTCGCGGCCAGCAGGAACGGGACCGAGCCGTAGTTGACCGCGTGCCAGCCGCTCTTGTTGAGCAGCAGCCCGGACGACATCGACGAAACCGCCATGGTGGCGAACACCATGAAGTCGTTGGCCGCTTGCGTCTTGGCCCGTTCCGCCGGCGTATGGCATTCGGTGAGTAGCGCCGAGCCGCCCACGTACATGAAATTCCAGCCCACGCCGAGCAGGAACATCGCCAGCCAGAAATTGATCACCATGGTGCCGGCCAGTGCCGAGACGACGCACACGAACAGCAACCCGATGCCGGCGAGGATCACGTTCAGCACGCCAAAGCGCTGGATGAGCGAACCGGTGAAGAACGACGGCGCGTACATCCCGATCATGTGCCAGGACAGCACCAAGGCCGCATCGTCGAAGTGATGGTCGTGCGCGCGCATCGCGAGCGGCGTCGCGGTCATCATGAGATTCATGATGCCGTAGGAGAGCATCGACGCCAGCGCCGCGACGATGAACACGGGCTGACGCATGATCTCGGTAAGCGGCCGGCCCGAATGGCTGCGCTCCTGCTCGCTCAATCGCGGGATGTCGAGCCGCGCCAAGAGGAACATCGCCAGCACGCACACCACCCCGAGCGAGATGTAGGAGCCGAGGTAGGTGTAGTCGGCCAATGCCGTATAGGTATGCGTGGCGAGCTCCGGGCCGACGATGCCGCCGAAAAGCCCGCCGGCGAGCGTGAGCGAAATCGCCTTGGCGCGAAACGACTCCTCGGCCGCGTCGGCGGCGGCGAAGCGGTAGTACTTGCCGAACGCCGTATAGCAGCCCATGAGGAACATGCCCGCGCATAGCAGCCAGAAGCTCGCCGCGACGATCGCATAGCTGCACACCGCCGAGCCCAGGATGCCGAGCACCGTGCCGCTCTGGAACCCGGCACGCCGGCCGACAACACGCATGAGCAGCGATGCCGGGATGGTGGTGCATGCGGATCCCAGAACGTAGGTCGTCAGGGGAACCGTGGCGAGCGCCTTGTCCTCGGCCAGCGCGTAACCTGCCAGGCCGGTCACCGAGACCATGGTGGCTCCGGCAATTTGCAGCGTTGCCTGACATCCCGACAGGACTAGGACGTTGCGATATTGTTTTTGCATTCTCTGTATATGCGTGTGCAGGACGGATGGGCGCGCCCGGAGGCAGGCCCCCATGCCCGCCTCGCCGCGGCGCGAGCCGACCATACCGCAGGCGTCGCCTGCCGACAACGCTCTTTCGGACCAGCGCGCGAGATTGCTTCGTCCACATGCTGAACCGAGGAACCAACGGCTCGTGCCGGAACCTCACATGGGCCTTGGCGGTCGCACGAATGTTTGCGCCCGCATCGCAGGTGGATGCCAACCCGCGCCCGTTTCCCGAAGGAGCACCCGCATGCCGCATCGGCTCGCCTTTCTCATCCTGTTGCTCGTATTCGGTGCGGCACGCGCCGACGAGGTCATCCTGGTCAACGGCGATCGGCTCACCGGCACGGTAGTGCGCAAGGAAGGCGATGAATTGATCTTCAGCACCGGTTACGCGGGCGAGATCAAGATCGCCTGGTCGCAAGTGGTGCGCGTCACTACCGAGGATCCCATGTCGCTGGTCCTGTCGGACCAGCGACTCGCGCAGTCGAAAACGATCGGCGCCGCACCCAAGCCGAAACCTGCGCCCGCCGAGCCGTCCGCAACCGCCGACCAGCCCGATGCGGACAAGGCGCCGGCCGCCGAGCCGCAACCGGGCGAGCCCTCCGTTCCGCAGACCGGCGCGGCACAGCCGGATACGCGCGCGGCTGAACCCGAACCCGCGCCGATTCCAGTCGATGCGATCGCCTATATCAATGCCGGGTCAGGCCTGGATCTGCTCGGCGTGCGCTGGAAGGGGCGAATCAACGTCGGCGGCAACGGCAATCGCGGCAACAGCCGCACGGACAACATCCGCATCGAGGGCGAAGCGGTCGCACGCCAGCAGCAGAATCGCTGGACCCTCGCCGGGGTGTTCGATCGCGGCACGGATCAGGACACCGTCACTCGCCACAACTGGCTCGCCAGCGGCAAGTACGACCTCTTCATCAGCGAGCGCTGGTACGGCTATTCGATCCTCACGCTCGAGTCGGACCGTTTCCGCGACATCGACCGGCGCGACACGATCGGCGCCGGTATCGGTCATCAGATGATCGACACCGAGCGCACGCGCCTCTCGTTCGAAGGCGGCTTGAACTACGTGCACACCGATTTCCACGAAGCGGCCGACGAACGCTATCCCGCGCTGCGCTGGGCGTTGAAATACGATCAGCGGCTGTTCGGCACCGAAATGCAGATCTTCCACAACCATGAGCTCTTGTCGGACATCACCGATTTCGAGCGCACCTACATACGCAGCCAGACCGGCCTGCGGCTGCCGCTGCTACGTCGTCTGACGGCGACCGCGCAACTGAACTGGGATTACGACAACAAGCCGGCGCCGGGCACGGTGAAATCGGACAGGGTGTATCTTTTCACCGTCGGCTATCACTGGTAAGCGGACGCATGGCGCAGCGGGCACGCACGCGTGCAGCGCGCGCCAAAACGTCCGGTTCGAGAGCCTCCTGTTCGGCTCGTCCAAGCTACGTCGCAGTGGAACTGGTCGTCCTGCGGCTGCCCACCCAGCCGACCAGCGCGAGGCCCAGCGCCATCAGCACGTAGGTGTGCGGCTCGGGCACCGGGGTCACCGCGAAGGAGATGCGATAGATCTCGGTGTCGGCGGCAAGCTGGCTCTGGAAGATGTACCCTGCGGCCGTGAGCATGCCGTCGAACGCCGCGAACTCGGCGAAGTTGAGCGCAACGACCGAGTTCTGATCCGCGCGCAAGTCGTTGTTGCCGACGAACGCGGCCGCGGCCGGATCGTGAATCTCCGAACCGGCGTCCCACAGGTCGCGGCTGCGCTGGGTGATGGCGCTGACGAGCAGATTCCCGGATGCGCCGAACAGGCGATATTGCTGCGGGTCGTCGTTGCCGACGAAGAAATCATTGCTCGGCACCACCATGGATGCGAAGGTGAAGTACGGATTGGTCGCAGGATCGACGGCGAACGTGGCCGAGTCGCTCTGCCCCGGCAGCAGCGCGTCGGCCGCAGTGCCGAGTACGGCGCCGGCATCGGCCGCGGCGAAGGCGGGAAACCATGCCGAGCCGCTGCCGCCCTCGGCAATCGAGACGATCGGCGCAGCGGCCGGCGCGCCGATGTCGAACGAATCGAACACCCCGCCATGAAAGCCTACGCGCAGCGGAGCGAAGCGCACGCTGTTGGCCGGGGCGAGATTCTCCACCGTCACGTTGACCTGAATCAGAGCCGCCTGCGTGCCTGCGGACAAGCCGAGGGCGATGGCGCCCGCCATGGACTTCCCGATGAACCTTCGTGTCATTGCCGACCTCCTGGTCGCTGGGTTCGATATCGAATGACAACGCCCGGGCCGAAGTCGCAATCCGACCCGCAACCCGTGGTCGTTTTCGACCAGGAATCCTTACGCCGCGCACACCGGAGCCGATTTTGCGGTAGCCTCGTGGCTGTCGACGGGCCGGCGGGAGACTCATGTTCTGGATGGGGATGGTCACGGTGTAGGCAGCCAGGCAAGCCACAGGAGGACGGCATGGAATTCGGCATCTTCAATCTGATGGGCGCGCGCGAAGCCGACAAGCCGGCGGCGCAGGTATTCGGCGAAGTGGCCGAGCAGACGCGGCGCGCGGACGAGCTCGGCTACGCGATCGCGTGGTTCGCCGAGCACCACTTCTCCAACTATTGCCTATGCGCGTCACCGCTCATGATGGTGTCGCATTGCGCAGCCAGCACGCAGAAGATCAAGCTCGGGACCGCAGTCGTGGTCGTGCCGCTGTACAACCCGGCGCGCCTGGTGGCCGAAATCGCCACCGCCGACGCGATTTCCAACGGGCGCCTGGTGCTCGGCATCGGCGCGGGCTACCAGCCGTACGAGTTCGAGCGCTTCGGCGTCGACCTGGCGCAGAACCTGGAGATGACGAACGAATTCTGCGACATCCTGGATCTCGCCTTCGGCCGAGACTTTTTCAGCTACGAAGGCAAGCACTACCGGCTGCCGCAGACGCACATCCCGGTTCGCCCGGTGCAGAAACCGCTGCCGATCTACGTGGCGGGGCACACCCGGGCGATGTTCCGGGCGGCCGCGCGCCACGGCTACCGCGTCATGACGTCCGGCCGCGTCGGCGGCACCGAGCTGTTGGAAGAACAATACGCCGATATCGAGGCGTCGTTTGCCGAGGAGAAGGTGCCGCTGGAACGCGCTCATATCACGCTCAACCGGTTTGCGCACATCACCGATAGCCGCGATGAAGGCAAGCGGTTCGCGGAAAACGCGCGCTACCAGTCGCGGCTCGCGTCGAGCTTGCGCCGGCGCCAGGAAGTCATGCAGGGCACGGTGCTGGTGGACGTGCCGTTTCCCGACGAACCGCCGCTCGAGAAAATCCACGGCGATCTGCTGATCGGCGACGTCGAAACGGTTGCAGAAAAGCTCGTGGCCGAGATCCGTGCCGCAAGACCAGTGCACATCTGCTTCTCGTTCAAGGTCGGAGCCACGCCGCACAAGGCCGCCATGCGCTCGATGGAGCTCATGATGACCGAGGTGAAGCCGCGCGTGGAAAAGGCGCTCGCGCGCTGACTATCGAGCGTTCCCTATTTCATGTCACGCTCGTCCCTCACCCCCAACCCCTCTCCCGGGGGAGAGGGGAGCGTCGCGTCCGTATTGGACTGTCGTCCAATACGGAACGATCAATAGGAGGAGACAGTCGTGAAACGCCAAAGCCTGGAGCTCAACCCGCTCACCGGCGCGATGGGCGCCGAGATTCGCGGCATCGATCTGTCGCGGGTAATCGACGACGAAACCTTCGGCGCCGTGCACCAGGCGCTGCTCGAGTACGGCGTGATCTTCTTTCGCGACCAGGACATCACGCCCGCGCAGCAGACGGCGTTCGCACGCCGCTGGGGCGAGATCCATTTCCATCCGCACATGCCTTGCCTTCCCGGCCATCCCGGCGTCATCGAGATCGTGAAGAAGGAAGACGACACCACCGTCTTCGGCGAGAACTGGCACACCGACCAGATGTTCACCGCCACGCCTGCGCGCATCACGATGCTTTATGCCAAGGAGGTTCCCCCGGTCGGCGGCGACACGCTATTCGCCAACCTGCATGCCGCTTACAACGCACTGTCCGAGGGCATGAAAGCGTTCATCGCCAAGCTGCGCACCACAAGCGCGTACGATACGCAGAAGACCCGTCCCGCGGCTATGACGCCGACCGCGCTCGATACCGCGGTCATCGCCGAGCATCCGCTGGCGCGCACGCACCCCGAAACGGGGCGCAAAGCGCTTTATCTCTGCCACCCCGGGATCACGCGCCGGATCGCCGGCATGACCGAAGAAGAAAGCCGCCCGATCCTCGGCTATCTCCTGGCGCACGCGACCCGGCCCGAGTTCACCTGCCGGTTCCGCTGGCAAGTGGGGTCGATCGCCGTCTGGGACAACCGGCGCGCGCTGCATTACCCGGTAAACGACTACCTGGGCTACCGGCGCGTCATGCACCGGATCACGATCCGGGGCGAGCCGACCTCGTAGCCGTCGTGCGGCTCAGCGGTAGCTCGCACTCCTCTCGACCACCCCGTCCGCGACATCGTCGCGTCCCGCCCTCCTTCGTAAGGGGGAAATGATCAGTCGAAGAACGCGAACGTGCGCGTTTCGATGCTCTCGCGCGCCGGTGCGTTCGGCGGCGAGGTCGGGTCGTCGAACGAGCTGTGCGCGGTGAAGCGCGACGGCTTGGTCGCATCCGAATCGAACACCTTGAACATCAGCGCCTCGTTGCGCGTCATCTGCGGAAAATAGAACCACTGGTGCGCGGGATTGTGGGCGATGTGATAGACCTCGCCGGTGCGGTCCTTGTAGCGGCGCTGCATGAGTATGAAGCCCTGCTGCGGAATGCTGCGGCCATCACAGATGCCCAGCGGATCGACCAGCACGGGGCCGCGAATCGGCCGCCACACCTGGATGATCGCCCAGCGCTTGCGGAAGCGGCGCTGCGCCTCTTCGTCGCCGACGATGTCGCGCAGCCGGCGCGGCGCCGACTTTTCGGTGTAGTCGTTGTGTACGCCCTTCACAGGCGGGCGGGCATTCGCGGCCTTCTGGCCTGCCTCGTCGCCGATGCGGATGGTGTGGTCGAAGACGAGGACCTCGGAGGCACCGGAGTGTTTCCTGATCAGGGCCTGCACCTCGGCGTCGTACACCCGCGCGCGCTCCGCCTCGTCGGTGAAGCCTTGCACCTGCGTGGCATGGTCGGCGAAAACGAATCCGTGTGTGTCCAGCTCGAACGTGTCCTTCAGCGGCCTGCCGTTTCGCACCACCATCTCGAACTGGCGGTACTGCGGCGGCACCGCCATGTGCTCCATCTCCGGCCAGTCGATGTAGCGCACATAGGGCACGCCGATGTCGGCGACGTAGTTGAATTGAGCGCGGATGGTGTCCGCAGCCGGTTTCTCGAGGACGGTATCCATGGGGCGTCTCCGGCGGTAGAAAAGCGTTTCGCATCATAGCCCATTCTCGCCGGACGCAATGCGACACGCGCAAGCCCAGCGGCCGGCGTCGGCCGATAGCCGATGACAGCCTCGGTTCGGGAAAACCGTACCGGGATTACTCGCTACCGGCGGCCGGCGTGGGCCGAGAGCCGATGACAGCGCCGCACCCGCGCTATCGGTCCGCGAGGACAGAATCTATGATATGACGCCATAGAGCGGCGCGCAGGCACGGCGGCGCATTCAACCCCACACCTTGCGGAGGAACAAGCCATGGATCTCGGCCTTAAGGACAAGCACGCGATCGTCACGGGAGGCAGCCAGGGCATCGGCAAGGCCATTGCGAGAGTGCTCGCAGCCGAAGGTGCGGATGTGGCGATCGTGGCCAGACGCAAGGAGCCGCTGGAGGCCGCGGCACGCGAATTGAGCACCGAAACCGGTCGCCGGGTGATCGCGCTGCCCGCCGACGTCACCAGCAAGGAGCAGGTGGAAGCCATGGTGGCGCGGGCAGCGGACCAGTTGGGCGGGCTTCACATCCTGGTGAACAGCGGCTCGGCGCCCGGCGGGTCCACCAACGCCACCGGCCCGATCGAAACGGTGGTCGACGAGGAGCTGCTGAACGACTTCAACGTCAAATACGTCGGCGCCTTGCGTTGCGCGCGCGCAATCATCCCGCATCTCAAGGCGCAAGGGTGGGGCCGCATCGTCAACGTCAGCGGCACCAATGCGCGCACCGCGGGCAACCTGAGCGGCGGCGCGCGCAACGCCTCGCTGGTGCACCTGACGAAAACGCTGGCCGTGCAGATCGGCCGCAGCGGCATTACCGTCAATTGCATCCACCCCGGCATCACCCGAACCGAACGCACGCCGCGCCTGCTGGCCGCGCGCGCGGCCGAGCTGGGTGTCACGCCGGAGGAAGCGGAGCGGCGCGCCTACGCCCCCGATTCTCCGCGCGGCAACGCGATCGGGCGCATGGTCGACGCCTCCGAAGTGGCCTATGTGGCCGCGTTTCTCGCCTCGGACAAGGCCTGGGCGATCAACGGCGAATTGGTGGTTGCCACCGGCGGCGCCGGACAATCGGTGTATTACTAGGTGAATTGTAAATTCGTCGTATATCGTCATTCCCGCGCAAGCGGGAATCCAGAAGGGGACTCCGCCTGGACCCCCGCGTTCGCGGGGGTGACGAACTTCTGACTCAGGACGCTAGCGTATACGATGCATTCCACCCCCTCACCCCACCGGAGTTCCGCTCTCGCCGGCCTGCGGGTGCTCGACCTCGCGCGCGTGCTCGCCGGACCCACCTGCGCTCAGATCCTTGCCGACCTGGGCGCCGACGTGGTGAAGATCGAGCGGCCCGGCAGCGGCGACGACACCCGGTTATGGGGACCGCCGTGGCTGCCGGACGCCAGCGGCGATCCGACCGGAGATTCCACCTACTTCAGCAGCGCCAACCGCAACAAGCGCTCGATCGCGATCGACCTCGCCTGCGATGCGGGCGTTGCGCTCGTGCGCCGGCTCGCCGAACGCGCGGACGTGCTGATCGAAAACTACAAGGTCGGCGATCTTGCACGCCGCGGGCTCGACTACGACACGCTGTCGCGAATCAACCCGCGGCTCGTCTACTGCTCGATCACCGGCTTCGGCCAGACCGGTCCGCTGAAGGAGCGCCCCGGCTACGACTACATCTTTCAGGCGGTCGGCGGGCTCATGAGTATGACCGGCCATCCAGACGAAGTCTCGGGCGGCGGCCCGATGAAGCTCGGCGCCTCCATCGTCGATCTCTCGACCGGACTCTACGCCGGCATCGCGATCCTGGCGGCACTGCGCGAACGCGATGCGAGCGGGCTGGGGCAATGCATCGACATGGCGCTGTTCGACTCGGTGGCGGCGCTGTGCGCGCACCAGGCGGCGAGCTTTTTCCAGACCGGGCGCGTGCCCCAGCGAACGGGCAACTCGTCCGCCGGCATCATGGTGCCCTACGAGACATTCAAGTGCGCCGACGGTCACCTGGTGGTGGCCGTGGGCAACAACTCGCAATGGCGCTCGCTGTGCACGGCGCTCGAGCGCGCAGATCTTGCGACCGATCCCCGGCTGCAAACGCCTTCGGGGCGCTCGATCAACAAGCCTTGGATCATCGAGCAGCTGGCGCCGAGCTTTGCGGCGCGCACGGTGGCCGATCTGCAGGCGAAGCTGGACGCATCCGGCGTCGCCAACGGCCCGATCAACGACCTGGCGCAGGTGTTCGCGATGCCGCAGGCCGAACATCGGCGGCTGAAGGTCAGTGTGCCGCGCTCCGATGGCGTCCCGGTCGCCGGGGTCGGCAATCCGATTCGTTTGAGCGCCACACCGGTTCAGTACCACTCGGCCGCGCCCCGGCTGGGCGAGCACACCGATGCCGTGCTTGCCGATTGGCTCGGCGCTGCTTCGCGCGAGCTCGACCAATGGCGCGCGGCAGGCGCTTTCGGTTCCACGTAAAGAATTCGGCACGCCTTGCCTTGCGAGGCGTGCGCCGCATGCGCAACGAGAGGAGTTTTCACATGTCCGAACTGGCCTACCCATCGATCGAAGAACGTCCCGGCGAAACCAGCTCACGCCCCTACCGCCGGGTAATCGATGCGCACGTGCACTGGTATCCGCAGGAATTCGTCGACCTCATGGTGCGCAAAGGAGCCGCGCATGGCGCCGTCATGGGCGAAGACGCCAAGGGCAACCCGGTCGTCGTCTCGGTGCCCGGCTGCACGCAGAAGTCGAACATGCGCAAGACCATGACCAACCTCGAGGACATCATCGCGGACATGGACAGGCGCAAGGTCGACACCTATGCGCTGTCGATGACCAACCCGCTGGTGTACTGGGCGCCGGCGGGATTCGGGCTCGAGCTCGCTGCGGCTCACAACGATGCCTGCGTGGAAGCGCATCGCAAGCATCCGGACCGTTTCTACGGCTGCATCGTCCTGCCGATGCAGGATTTGCGTCTCGCAGCGCAGGAGCTGGAGCGCATGGCGAAGCACCCGTGCATGCGCGCGGTCTTCATCGCCGAGCACATCGAGGGCAAGAACCTGCACGAGCGCGAGTTCTGGCCGATCTACGAGCGGGCGGAAGCGCTCGGCCTGCCGCTCTTCCTCACCAACCTGTATCCGACCGGCGCCGAGCGCATGCAGGACTTCTTCATGCTGAACACGCTCGGCAATCCGCAGGAAGCGGGCTATGCGGCCGTCAGTCTCGTCTGCGGCGGCGTGCTCGACGCGTTTCCAAAGCTCGAAGTCTTCCTGCCGCACGCCGGCGGCACGTTTCCCTGGCTGGTCGGCCGGCTCGATCTCGGCATCGCGGTGAGCCCGGAGCTCAAGCACATGAAAAAGCCGGCGAGCGAGTATTTGCGCCGCTTCCACTACGATCTGATTACGCATCATCCGCAAATCATGCGCAACCTGATCGATCTGGTCGGCGCCGATCGGATCGTCGCAGGTACCGATTTCCCGCAAGCGATGTCGGTCAAGCAGCCGGTCGATTTCGTCGAGGCGATCCCGGGGCTCACGCACCGGGAGCGTGAGATGATTCTTTGCGACAACCCGGCGCGGCTATTGCGGATCGAAACAACGCAGCCACGATCCTGAGCATCCGCAAGACGAGCAAGGATCAGCACCATCGCGCCACGGCCGACTCGTGCCTCGTTGGTCATTCCCTCGGTACGAGTCTATCGATAGCCCCGACGGTCCAAGCGTCAGCTTCCGCATCTCGCGCGAGCCAAGCGGACGTCCACCAAACCTTCAGTTGATCGGTATCCCCGCCGCCTTCACGACCTTCGCCCACTTGGCCACTTCGGCCCGCAGATACTTGCCGAGCTCCTCTGGCGTGGAGGAACCGGCATTCACGCCGGTGCGAGCTAGCTTCTCGCGCATGCCGGGTTCGGCCATCGCCTCGACAATCTCCTGGTTGAGCCGGGTGATGATTGCCTTCGGCGTGCCGGACGGCGCGTACATGGCGAACCAGATGGTGAATTCATAGCCCGGCACGCCGGACTCGGCCACGGTCGGAACGTCCGGCACGGTGGGCTCGCGCGTCGCGCCCGTCACCGCCAGAATGCGCAGCTTTCCCGCCTTGAGGTGCGGGACGGCGGTCGGGTAAGCGGGGATGGAGAGATCGACCTCGCCGGCGACGATGGCGATCAACGACGGGCCGCCGCCCTTGAACGGAACGTGATTGAACTTCGCGCCCGAGGTATTTTCCAGCAGAGCCAGCGCGAGGTGTGCCGCGCTGCCGACTCCTGCCGAGCTGGCATTGAGCTTCCCCGGCTGCTTCTTCGCCAGCGCGATCAGCTCCTGCATGGTCTTCGCCGGCAAGGCATTGGTGACCACGACCGCGCCCGGCGTCTCGCCGATCCGCGAAATCGGCGCCAGGTCCTGGAGCGCGTTGTACGGCTTCTTCGAGTACAGCGTCTCATTGACGGCAAGACCCACGTGCGACACCAGCAGCGTATATCCGTCGGGTGCCGCCCGGGCACCCAGAGCGGCGCCGAGCGATCCGCCTGCGCCGCCGCGATTGTCGATGACGACCGTCGTCCCCAAGCCTTCGCCGAGGCGTTGTCCGACCACTCGGCCCAACAGATCGCTGGTACCGCCGGGCGAAAACGGAACGATCAACCGGATCGGCCGCTCCGGATACTTCTGCGCCTGTGCACCGGCCACAGCTAACAGGCCGGTTGCAATAATCAGGGTGGAAACAGCAGCACGCTTCATTCATTTCTCCTCGTTGGTGTGTGGATTGCAAGCACTACGACGACGCGCGCGACGCATGCCGCCGTCGGGCGCAACAGCGACGCCATGCGACGGTGGATCACACTTTACTGCATCATGCGCGGGTTTCTCATCTGGACGCGGCCCATCGGACGCGGCCCATCCGCGGGACGCTTCGTGAAACGCCGGCCTCTCACTCGAAGGCGAGCTTCAGCCCCGGCTCGGGCCACTGCATCCTGGCGAGCTTTCCGCCGTCGGACAAGGTGACATACGCGGTTCGCAGGTCCGCACCGCCGAAGCAGATGTTGGTGGGATAGCAGTCCGGCATCTCGACGGCTCGCACGATCTCCCCGGCCGGGGAGATCTCGGTGATATGGCCGGTCATCAAGGTGGCGACCGCGATGTTGCCGCTCGCCATCACCGCGAGAGAGTCGAAGCGCGCGTTGCCCGGCAGGCCGGCGAGTACCCGTCCGCTATGCGGCGCAAACTGCGCCTTCGGCGCGAGCCGCCCGGGCCCCTCAACCGCGAACGCCCACAGCCTTGCGCCTTCGGTGTCGGCGACGTAAAGCGTGCTTTCGTCCGGCGACAAGCCGCAACCATTGGGCGTGAGCATCGGATAGGCAACCTCAACGACCTTCGATCCATCGGCCAGCGCGTAATAGACTCCGCCGTTGTCGCGATGGCGCGTGTGGCGCTTGCCCATGTCGGTGAAGTAGAACCCGCCGTGCCGATCGAACACGAGATCGTTCGGCGCCGACAGCGGCCGCCCGTTCACCTCTTGGTAGAGCAGCGTGGCCTCGCCCGTGTTCGGATCGATGCGCTGGATGCAGCCATGCCGATAGTCGGGGTGCGGCCCGAGGCCCATCGAGTGGCCTTCGACATAGCGGTTGCCGCCGTTGTTGCACAGGTAGAAAAAGCCGTCGGGACCGACGGCAAGCCCGTTCGGCCCACCCCCGCATGCGGAGAAAACACTCAGCTTGCCCTCGGCGGTGACGCGCGAGCAGCGCGCGTTGCGCAGCTCCGTGAACACCACCGAGCCATCCGCGCATGCGACCGGACCTTCCGGAAAACCGAGTCCGGTCGCAAGAATGGTGACGTCGACCATGTCTGCATCCTCCTGTATGGATCGGCCGAAGTGTGCGAGATGCGGCCGACCCGCGCAAGCCGATGCAAGATCGACGCTACTTGCCCGCTCGCGGCAGCTTGGCCTCGATCGCGACCTGAGTCCACTTGCGGATCTCGGCCGGGATGATCTTGCGCATCTCGTCCGGCGTCTTGATGTCGACCACCGCACCCATGTTGGTCATCTTCGTGCGCATCTCGGGCGAGGTGAAAAAGCGCGCGATCTCGTTGTGCAGCTTCATCACGATCGGCCGCGGGGTGCCGGCGGGGACCGCAATCGAATACCAGTTGGAGGCGTCATAGCCCTTGATCCCGACCTCGTCGAGCGTCGGCAGGTCGGGCAGCATCTCGGCGCGCTTGAGCGTGCCGACCGCGAGACCTCTGAGCTTGCCCGCGCGCAGGTGCGGGAGCGCCGGCACGCTGACCGCGAAGCCGGCGTGCACCTGCCCGCCCATCACGTCCATCATGGCCGGAAATCCGCCCTTGTAAAGCACGATGTTGAAGTCGCGCTTGGACAGGGTCTCGAACAGCGCCGTGGCGAAGTGCATGAACCCGCCTGAGCTCGACAGCACGATCGCCCCCGGCTTGCGCTGCGCTTCGGCCAGCAGGTCGTCGATCGATTTGACGTTGGGCATCATCGGGCCGACCGTCATGATGAGGAAGCTTTGCCCGATCTTGCAGACGAATTCGAGCGCCTTCACCGGATCGAACGGCAACTTGTACGTCACCGGGTTCATGGTGTAGGCCGACGATATGACGGCCAGGGTGTAGCCGTCGGGCGGCGCCTTGGCCACGAGGTCGGTGCCGGTGATGCCCTGATGGCCGGGACGATTGTCGGGCACGACGGTATGGCCGAAGACCTCGGTCAGGTGATTCGCCACCATGCGCGCCAGCACGTCGTTGGTCCCGCCCGGTGCAAAGGGAATGATCAGACGAACGGGTTTGGTGGGATATTCCTCTGCCGCAAAGACTGGCGGCGTCAGGCCATACAGGAAAACAGCCAGCAACAGGATGTGTCTCGTAAACATGTGGGCTCCAATATCGGTACGCATGATGGGTGCACTGTGAGGCGCGAAGACTGCCATGGTTGCGCTTGCCTGGGATGCTGTTAGCGAAGAAGCCAGGACGCGAGCATCGCGCCCTGGCTTCTGGGGCAGTAGGCTAGTTTCCCGGCCTGCTCGCGGCAATCAGTCGAAACACCTAGGCGCTTCTACGTACCTGCCGGGCAGGCGACGGCCCGGCGCAAGGCGCCGGGTATCCGGAATGCTGAATCGCCGGGCGCGTCGAAGCTGCGCGGAAGGCCCACGACCCGCTACATCTTCTCCATCACGGCGCGCGAGAACTTCTCCATCACTTCGTAGCGGCGCGCGAACGGCGGATGGAACGTGACCTGCTTCAGCCCCTGGCGATCGAGATCCTGCAGCCGCTCGATCAGCTCGGGCGGCTCGCCGATGATGCACAGGCCACGCACGACCTCCGGGGTGATGAAGCGCGCCTCGTCGGGATCGAGCGTGGCATAGTGGCTCGCATGCATCTTCAGGTGCGCGTCGCCGGCATCGCGGCTGCGGCGGAATGCAACGTAGTCGTTCCACACCGAACGCACATACGGCGGCGGCTCGTTGCCGCTCTCGCGCACCCAGTCCACGAGGTAGTGGAAGTTGGTCATGACGGCAGGGCCCACCTCGCCAATCACGCGCGGGGACGTGAGCGGCTCGCCCGGTTCGAGCATGAGCACGTTCACCAGCGCGGCAGTATGAAAGGCATCCGGCAAAGCTCGTCGGGCCTTCGCCGCGCCGCGGCGCACGTTCGCCATCACCTCGTCCATGGTGCCGCCGCGCGGCAGCGAAGTGCAGACCCCGTCGGCCAGTTCGCCTGCCAGTGGCATTGACGGTGGCAACACCGTTGGCCGCCTCGGGCGCGAGCCGCATCCCGCACACCGCCACCCCCGCCCCGACCTGGATCGTACGGGTTTGCAGCGCGACCGCCGCCAGAGTGGCGAACAGGTTGGACCGAATGAGCGGGCTGTCCGTGACCCAACAGCGCGCGAAACCGAGCCGCTCGCCGTGCTGCGCGTAATCCACTGCCGAAATATGACCCACGCTGACGCCGAACTCCATGGCTGCCCCTTCTGCACGCGACCTCGATGCCGTGGTCCTCGACGACCGCAGTGCCCCACTCCTGGCAGGGCGAGCTTAAGGCGCGGAGTGCTGTCGCGCAATGCGATGGCGGCGACGCAATGCCGGCGATGCCGCCGCCGGCGCGCGCCCTGCTCGCAGGAGGCGCGACCGTCGCCGCGGCGGTGTAAGATTCTCGTGCCCGCATCCGCACGATCTCGGCGCACGGGCTTAAGTCGCACTGAATGGGAGAACGACCTTGTTAGGAAAATTGTTCGTGGCACTGCTCCTGACGAGCCTGGCCGGCGTGCTGAGCGGCTGCAACACCATCGCCGGCGCAGGCAAGGATATCGAGCGCGGCGGCGAGGCGATCCGCGATGCGGCCAAGGATGTGCAACGGAAGATGTAGATGCGCCTGAACGCCATCTTCCCGACCCGCGACATCGGCACCGATCCGGCGCGGATCCGCGATTGGGCGCAAGCCGCGGAGGATCTCGGCTATGCGTACATCGAAATGCCCGACCACGTGTTCGGCGCGGCCGCCCGAGACGGCTGGACACCGACCTACGACGAGACGGATCCTTTCCACGAAACATTCGTGACGCTCGGCTTCCTCGCCGCGGTGACGAAAACGATTCGGCTTTCGACTGGCATTCTGATCGCGCCGCAGCGGCAAACGGGGCTGATCGCCAAGCAGGCCGCCGAGCTCGATCTGCTGAGCGGCGGACGGCTGCGGCTCGGCATCGGGGTGGGCTGGAACCACGTCGAATACGAGGCGCTCGGCACCGACTGGAAAACGCGCGGCGCGCGCCAGGCGGAGCAGATCGAGGTGATGCGCCGGCTGTGGAGCGGCGAGCTGGTCGATTTCAGCGGCCGTTTTCACGAGCTGCGCGGCGTCACGATCGTGCCGCCCCCGGTACAGCGGCCGATTCCGATCTGGCTGGGCGGCGCATCGGAAGCTGTCGTGCGGCGCGCGGCGCGACTCGCCGACGGCTGGATGCCCATCATTTCCCCCGATGCGCAGGCCGAGCAGAAGCTCGCGCTGCTGCGCGAGGAATTGAAGCGCCATGGGCGCGATGCAGACCGATTCGGCCTGGAAGGGTGGCTGCGCATGGCCGAGCCCGACCCCGAGCGCTGTGCCCGCGCGGCCGAGGGATGGCGCCGCCTGGGCGCGGACATGGTCATGCTCTATCCCACGTATCGCATGTCGCGATTCGATCAGCTGATCGAGACGCTGCGCCGGTTCAAGGAAGTGGCAAGCGGCTAGCGGCTAGCGGCGCTGCGAGCAACCGAGCAGGACCAGCACGACAAGAATTCCGCCTGCTCCGATGTAGACGTACACCAATGCAGCGGCAAACGCCTCGCTTGCCGCAGCCCCCGACGCAAGGTGGTTGCGCTCGATAGCTGCCACCACCGCGGTCAATGCCGTTGCGGCGGTTACCACTCCGGTCGTGCGCGTCACCATGGTCAAGCTGCCCGCCACGCCGCGAGCGCCGTGCGGTAACGTTGCCACGTTGACATCCGTGTAGCCCACCTGAAACAACCCGAGCCCGACTCCGTGCAACAGTACGGCCGTCAGTAACGCCGCAAGGGCTTGTGCCGAAACGGCCGTGCCGATCGCGATACTGCCGGCGCCGACGATCATTGCGCCCAGCAATGCGGTGCGCCGGGAACCAGTCCTGCGAGCGATCGGCACGGCGAGGGCCGAGCCGAGCAGCATTCCTGCAGGCGACAGTGCGATCACGGCACCGGTTGCTGCAGCCGTGTAGCCTTCGATCCGGGCGAGATAGTAGGGCAGCAGCAGCGGCACGGCGAAGGCCACGAAGTGCACGCAAACACTTGCAACGTTGGTCAATGCGAAGTCGGAATCGCGCATCGCCGCTAGAGGCAGCATCGGTTCCGGCGTGCGCCGTTGGTGCCGAGCGAACACTACGAGGACCCCGATTGCGGCGAGCCCGATCAAGACCGGGCTCCAACTCGAAGCGTCGATATTCACCGAGCTCACAGCGAGCAAGAGCGCTGCGATGCCGGTCGCGAGCAGCGTGGGGCCCCGCCAGTCGAACGTTCGCAAGGCGCGCGCCTTTTCCGGCTGCCGCATCGGCTTCAGGACAGGCAGCAACGCGAGCGCGAGAAGTGCGAGCGGAGCACGCAACCAGAACACGCCGCTCCATCCGAGCATCGTCATTGCAACCCCGCCCGCAAGGGGTGCAACGATGCCGGCGAACGCGTACAGACTCGAGTAAGCGCCGAGCGCCTTGGTGCGATCGCTGTCTTCGAACAGCAGCGTGGCGAGCGCGGGCGCACAACTCAAAGTCAGGGCCGTGCCGATCCCCTGCACGAGCCGCGCCGACAGCAGCCAGGTGTAGCTCGGCGCGACGGCGCACAGGACGAAAGCGACAAGGCTCAGGACGAGCCCCGCTGCGAAAACGCGCCGATGGCCGATGTGGTCGCCGAGATTGCCGAAAACCAGCATCAGGCTCGCATAGGTCAAGACGTAGCAGATCACCAGCCAGCGAATGGCGGGCATGTCCAGGGCGAAGGCGGCGGTGATCGCTGGAAACGCGACGTTGACCGCCAGGTCCATGGCGGCCAGCGATGCGCCAAGCCCCACGACGACGAGACCGGCAAGGGGATCGGCCGCTTTGGCCGCTCGCTCTGGCACGTGCGTCAGATCGAAGTTCGCACTGTGGGGCAGACCTCGCGGAGATCACCACCTGGGCCAAGCTCATCCGCGACTTGAAGCTCTAGCCCAACTTCCACAGCTGGGCTAGCTCCGAGCTTCCTGCAAAATCAAGCGCCGAGGCCAGGCGGCACAGAAATATCCGGACTACGCCGCGGCGTGCTCCGAAGGATCGAAGTCGAGCTCGACCTTGGCGTCGTTCGGATCGAAGAAAAACAGTTGCCAGGTTCCGTAATCGGGCAGCTGGCGCAGGTCGTACTCGATGCCGCGTGCCTTCAGCTTTTTAACCATCGCTGCGAGGTCGCGCCCGGTGAACGCCATGTGATCGATCACGCCCTTGACCAGCTCGGCCTTCGGCTTGTCCGCGATCACGTGCAGGATCGGATCCTTGCCGTCGCGCGCATACAACCAGGCGCCCGGAAACTTGAACGGCGGGCGCGCACCCGGATGCAGGTCGAGCAACTCGGCATAGAAGGCAAGCGTCCGATCGAGATTGTCGGTAAGGATGGTGAAATGGTTCATGGCCGTGGCGGACATGGCGACTCCTCTGAAGGACGGTGAAGGGGGCCTCTCGGCGCATTCTACTGCCGTCCGGGCCCGGCGCAGCAAGACCCGCAGTACAATGTCCTTCCACGCCAACCGGAGGGGAATGCCATGGCAACAACGTATGAATTCACCACCGAAGACATCGAGTACCTGCGCCATGGCTCGACGGCGCTGAAACTGCGGCTGTACAAGGCGCGCGGCACGGGGCCGTTTGCGGCCGTGATCGACCTGCACGGCGGCGCCTGGGGCAAGGGCAGTCTGGAAGAGTGCAAGGGGCGCGACGAAGTGCTGGCGCGATCCGGGCTCTTGGTCGCGGCCCTGGACTTTCGCGACGGCAACCACGGCTATCCGAGCGCGCTGGTCGACATCAACTATGCGATCCGCTGGCTCAAGGCCCGTGCGGCACAGCTGCAGACGCGCGCCGACCTGATCGGACTTTCCGGGCAGTCGAGCGGCGGCCATCTCGCGATGCTGGCGGCGATGCGGCCGGCCGATCCGCGCTATGCCGCCATCGCGCTGCCTGCCGGCTCGCCCGCGGTCGATGCCAGCGTGCGCTGCGTCGCCATGTCGTGGCCGGTCATCAATCCGCTGTCGCGCTATCGCAATGCGCTGCGCGGGCGCGAGGCCGGTGCAGCCTGGGTGGGCGACATCCCGGAACGCCAGGGCTCGTTCTGGAAGAACGACGACAACATGAGCGACGGCAATCCCGTGCTCATGCTCGAGCGCGGCGAAAAGGTCGTCACACCGCCCGCGCTGTGGCTGCAGGGCCGGCCCGACCCCGTGCACGATTACCGCGACCCGGAATCGCCCGTGGCGCTGAACGAGCCCGAACGATTCGCCGCCAACTATCGCAAGGCCGGCGGTTCCATCGGGCTCGTGTACATCGAGCAGGCTGCGCGCCAGAGCGCGGTTTCGTACGATGCGGTCGCCGCGTTCTTGCATGAGCACATGCCCGTGGAACGCGCTGCCGCCATGGCCAAGTAGACTGGGCAGGCCCTGCCGCGCGAGACCGGATCAAGGTCTCGGCGGCGGGTCAGTGGCGGCAGTGCACTCGGGGGCCTGGGCGATACGATGCCCGTGGCCGCGGCCGATGGTCATTCCGCTCGTATCCCGGCCGACTTGATGATGCCGCCATAGAGCTTGCGCTCGCGCCGAACCATGGCGACGAGCGCTTCGCCATTGCCGGCCACGATCTCGTTGCCGAGCCCAACGAGCTTGTCTTGAACTTCCTTCATGCGCAGGACGCGCAGGAACTCGCCCTCCAGCTTCGAGCGGATGTTCTCGGGCGTGCGGGCCGGCACGAAGATCCCCATCCAGGTCACCAATTCGAAGCCCGGATAGGTCTCGCCGATCCGCGGCACCCCCGGCAGTACGGACGAAGGTTTCGGCCCGGTCACCGCAACGGCACGCAGGCGCCCCGCGCGGATGTGCGCGAGCGGACCACTCACATTGCCGAACATGGTCGCGATCTGGCCCGACATGAGGTCGACGTAAGCCGGCGCGACACCCTTGTATGGGACATGCACCAGCTTCACCTTCGCCATCGACTGCAGCAGCTCCATCCCCAGGTGCGTGGTATTGCCGATACCGGCCGAACCGTAGTTGAGCTCGCCCGGATTCTTGCGTGCGAGCGCGACCCACTCCTGCAGCGAGCGCACGGGTAGCGACGGGTGCACCATCAGCACCATCTGCGCCGAAGTGAGCCACGCGACCGGCGAGAAATCGCGGATGGAGTCGTAGCCCAGGTTTGCCCGCAACTCCGGGTTGATCGACATCGGCCCGGTATTGCCGATCAGCATGGTGTAGCCGTCGGGCGCCGATTTCGCGACCGAGTCCGCGCCCACGCTGCCGCCCGCGCCCGAGCGGCTTTCCACGATGACGGTCTGGCCGAGCTGAAACTGCTGCGAGACGATGCGCGCGATGGCATCGACCGGCCCGCCTGCTGGATAGGGAACCACCAGGCGAATCGGTTTCGCCGGATAGTCCTGAGCTCCAGCGATTCCGCAGCATAGAAGTAACGCAGCCGACAACCGCCGTACTAGACGCATCGTCTCCTCCTCGCTATCGCGACAACTCCCCTATCGTCACGCCGTCGCGCGCGCGAGTCCAGGATTTTCGCTCACATCCCTATTGCCAAGGCGGAAGTGGCCGACAAGCCGCTTTCCGCAATACGCTCCCCGCTCCCTGCGTGAGGGAGCGAGCTTGCCAGTCATTTACCGAAAGCTCGCTAGATCACGCCAACCATCTTCATCAGCTTTTCGTAGCGGTCGTAGTCGGATTTCAGGCGTGCCGCGAATTGCTCAGGCGTCATGTACATCGGGTCGAGGGTCAGCTTGGACAGCTTCTCCTTTATCTCGGGATCCGCCAACACCGCCTTCAGATCGGCGTTGAGCTTCTTGACGATGGCGGCGGGCGTTCCCTTGGGCGCGAAAGCGCCGACCCAGGCTGTAAAGTCGTAGCCGGGCACGGCTTCCGCGATCGCCGGCACGTCTGGAAATTGCTCGACGCGCTCCGAGGAGCTGACGCCGAGCGGGCGCAGCCTGCCCGATTTGATATGCGCGAACGCCGATGCGATCGTGGCGATCGAGGTCTGCACTTCGCCGCCCACCAGGCTCACCAGCATCGGTCCGCCGCCCTTGTACGGTACGTGGATCATCTTGGTCTTGGTCATGGAGTTGAACAGCGCCATGCACAGGTGCAGGTAGCTGCCGTTGCCGGCCGAACCGTAGAGCACCTCGCCGGGTCGCTTGTGGGCGATCGCGATCAGCTCCTTGGTGGATTTGACCGGCATGGACGGGTGCACGAGCAGCATGGCCACCTGTCGCGCCAGGGACGTGAGCCCGGTGAAGCCGCCGAGCGTGTCGTAGGGCAGTTTCCCTTTGTACACGAACGCGTTTGCGATATGCGTGGTGGATTGCACCATCAGCGTATAGCCGTCGGCGGGACTCTTGGCGACCACCGCGGCGCCGAGGCTGCCCGCCGCGCCGCCGCGGTTGTCGACGATGAATTGCTGGCCGATGGTCTCCGTCATCTTCTGAAAGACGATACGGGCAGTCACGTCGTTCGATCCGCCGGGCGGAAAGACGACGATCACACGCACCGGTCTGGTCGGATAGTTCTGTGCCGTGGCCACCAGCGGCGCGCACGCGCAAATGCCAAGCAGCGCGGCGGCGCCGCTCCAAAGCTTTATTGCCATCGGGGTTTCTCCTCACAAGTGTTCGGCCGCCAGGGCGGCGACGTTTCGCATTATGGAGAACGAACCGGGGCAGTTCAAAGGTGAAACGCTTACGTGTTCGTGCAGCCGGTATATCGCGGATACCCTCTCCGAGCCACCCTTTGCGTCGCTGGATACACCATTCAAAGACGGATAGTTCATTAATCGGGACCCCTTGCTTATCCGCACCATGGCTGCAGACCCTTTCGGGCGAGCGCTGGTCACTCGTCAAGAGCGTCGCCAGGGCTGGCGCGAGCTCCGGATGCGAGGCACGAGCCTTGCGCGCCAGCGCAGTTGCCCGCGTGGGCACGAGTTCTCGACAAGGAGCAGTGATGACGTGGAAGACCAACGCGACCTTAGCCGCATTTGCAACAGCTGCCATTCTCGCCTTCCCGCACGGCCATGCGGAGCGACGCGCGACCCTACCGGTCGACCCACGACCCGACCCACGACCTTTTAACTCCGTGGAAAACTTGCCGAGTGACACGGGCTCGCAAACGACTTTGCCCTCGGGCGCCGTGACCGGGGCGGGGCAGCCGCAGGGAACGTTGCCCCAGCCCGACGACGGTGCCCCAGGCGGGGTCGAGCAACGCGCCCGGCGCGAGCGCTTGAGTGGGGTGGAAGTCGGTTTCGGGTCGCCACGCAACGACGATGGCTGGGGGCCACGATCGCCCCGCCGAAAAAACCAGCGCTGATTCGGCGTTACGGTCCTGTGCCGGCCGCGCTTCCAGGTGGAGCGTGCCGTCTGGCGGTCCGCGGGCCAGCTCTGCCTGTCGCTTCAAGCAAGGCACGTGCGGCCCGCGCACCGCTTTGCAACGCGCCGGCGACGGTACCCGTTTCACCTTCGTAATCCGCCGCCTCGCCGGCGAAGTACAACGTATCGAGCAGCGGCGTGGCCAACGCTTTGCGCGCGCCTCGCCCACCGACCCGCACATAAGAATACGCTCCGCGCGCATACGGATCGCCTTGCCAGTCGTGAACATAGCCGCCCTCGAAGTCGGTCGCGAAATCGACGCGCCCGCTGAATAGCACCCGCACGCTGTCGAGCGCTTCGCGGATGAGGGCCGGTGCTGCGCGATCCGACATGCCGCGGGCTCTCGGGCCGCCCGCCCACGCCACCAACACCGGCGCGCGAACCGGGAAGGAAGTCCAGAAGGTCGGGAACGCCGCTTCGGGCGCCTGGAAAAATCCCGCCCGGCGATAGCGCCCCGCCTCGAACGTTTCCCAGAATGGGCTGCGAAAGCGGAGGATGACCTTGAGCGCCGGCCCGGAAACGAGCGCTGCGAGCGCCGCACGCTTGCTGGCCAGCGACGGCGAGAAGCGCACGGCGCCCAGCGAGGAAGGCGTTCGCTGCAACACGCCGAGCGGAAGCGTGACGATCGCGACCTCCGCTTCTTCCCGAAACGGCTGCTCCAGGCAAGTGCCCTCGATGCGCACCTGCCCACGCTGCCACCGCACGGATTGCACGATGCTGTGCAGGCGCAGGCGAACGCCGCTCGCAACCAGATCGCTTGCGAGCGCGCCGAGCACGGCGCCATAGCCGCCGCGCGGGCGTAAGGTCACATCGTTGGACGTGCCCGCCCCGGTCCACTCTTCGATGATGGCGCGCGCGCTGACGCATCGCGGATCCGCGGCGTCGTAGCCTTCCACCATGCGCTGCGCCAGCGTGCGCGCATCGGCCGACAGCCGCTTGCCGAGATGATGCTCGATGTACTCGGCGAACGAGATGTCGGTTCGCGGCTTCCCGGCCTGCGCCATCGCCCGGCAGATCTGGTCGAACACCTGGGCCCGGTCGGTGGCTGCGAGCTCGCCGAGCTTGACGAACCAGCGGGTCCCGATGCGCTTGTCGGCGCGGATATCGAACGCACGCAGCAGCGACATCGTCACCGGCGGGCGCCCGTGGATGAACTCGGCGCCGTACTCGATCGGCACGGGGAGCCCCGGCTCGTGCCGCGTCCAGCAACGTCCGCCGATGCGATCGCGCGCTTCCAGAATCAAAACCGACAGTCCCGCGCGGGCGAGCACGCGGGCTGCAGACAGGCCGGCCGCACCGGCGCCGATGACGATCACGTCCATGGGGAAAGCATAACGCCGGGCGCGCGAGTCCACGTGGTAGACCTCTCAAGGCCGCATGCATGCTGGCGCCCGCGAGTGGGCCGCGCGACAATCCGATCGGTTCACGCTTCTCGAACGCTGGTCCGATCAGGCCGCGCTGGATGCGCATGCCAAGCTCAATCAGACCCGCCCACCCATGCCGCCCGGGCTACGGCTGGGTCCGGGGGAGCGCGAGGACTACGAATACAATCGCACGCGCCAATTGGCTCAACGCGCCAGCCGAATCGACTTGCCGGTACGCGCGGACTCCTCGATGGCGAGGGTGATCTCCAGCGTCTGCCGCGCCTCGCGCGCCGTTGCCATCGGGCAAGGCCGGTTGCGCGACAGATGGTCGAGCCAGACGCGCGATTCATCCGCGACCGGCCCCCAATAGTCGCCCAAATGCCAGTTGCCGGGTGTCGACGACGATAGGAACGCCGTCTGGAATTCCAGCCCCGGGATGTAGGCGTGCGGGATGCCCTTGTTGGTGACGAGCAGTTCGTCGGTGTGGTCGTCATTCAGGATCAAGGCGCCTTCCGAACCGTAGACCTCGATGCGCACCCCCATGCCGAGCTGCGGCGCATGCGCGGGCAGCGCGAAGTACACGCCGAGATTCACGACCGCGCCGTTTTCGTAGGTCACGAGCGCAAAGGTCGCATCGTTGACGTCGAAGCCGGCCGCGCGAAAGACCGTGCCGTGCCCGCGCGCGGTCACCTCGACCGGTCGAACGCCTTCGAGAAACCATCCGGCCACGTCGACCCAGTACGTCAGCACATCCACCACCGGCGTGGCGGTGGCCGAGCGCTTCAGGATCTCGATGCCTTGCGCACGCGTGTTGCAGGCGCGCCCGGTGAACGCCGTGATCTCGCCGATGCGCCCCTCCAGGATCTGGTCCTTGGCCGAGAGGTACCGGCGCTTGAAGCGCTGCGCATACCCGACGCGGATCGGCGTTCCCGTAGTCTCGGACTTCTCGATGATGCGGTCTGCATCTTCGAGCGTGAGCGCGATCGGCTTCTCCACCAGCACCGGCTTCCCCAGCTCGAGCGCCTGCATCACCGGCTCGAGGTGCTCGTGCTCGCTGGTGGAGACGATAACCGCGTTGACGCGCGGATGCGAGATCACCTCGTAGTTGCTGCCCGAGGCGAAGTCCGCGCCGGCCGTCTTCGCCACCCGGCTCGCGCGCTCGGCATCGAGATCCGAGACGGCAAGAAACTTCACCGCCGGATGCGCCGCCGCCAATCGTGCCCGGAGCGATCCGATGCGGCCGGTCCCAACCACCGCGATGCCCAGTTCGCGCGTCTCCATGCTCGTTCTCCGAAGCTCAATTGATTGTGATACCGCCCACCTTGACCACCTTGGTCCAAATGGCGATCTCGCGCGTTACCGCTTGCATGAGCGCTTGCGGTGTGGAGTGCGCCGGCTCGAGACCGAGCGCACGCAACCGCTCGACAATCTCGGGCTGCTCGAGCGCCCGGCCGATGGCCGCGTTGAGACGCAATACGATCTGCTGCGGCGTGCCGGCGGGCGCGCCCATGGCGTATGGAAATGTCGCCGCGAACCCGGGGGCAACCTCCGCCACCGCAGGCAGATCCGGCATGGTCGGCAGGCGTTGCTCGCTCGTCTGGGCGAGCGCGCGCAAGCGGCCCGTTTTCACATGCGAAAGCACGGCGCCGCCGGGCGCAAGATACATCTGAATCTGTCCACCGAGCAGATCGCCGATCGCGGCGCCGATCCCCTTGTACGGCACGTGCGTCAACCGAATTCCGGTCGCCTGCTGGAAGTATTCGGTCGCGAGGTGGGTTGTGGTGCCAGTGCCACCCGAGCCGTAGTTGATGACGGCCGGCTTGCTGCGGGCGAGATCGAGGAATTCGGCGAGGTTGTGCGCGTTGATGGAGGGATGGACGGTGAGGAAGAGCGGGCCGACCGCGACCCGCGCGATCGGTGCAAAGTCTTTGATCGGGTCGTAAGGAAGCTTGTAGAGCGCGGCGCTCGATGCAAATGCGCCCGACATCATCAGGATGGTATGGCCATCGGGCTGTGCGCGCGCCACGATCGCCGTGCCGATGGTCGCGCCACCGCCGCTGCGGTTGTCGACGATGAACTGCTGGCCGAACTGCTCCGTCAGTCGCGTCGACAGCAACCGCGCGACCATGTCGACGCTACCGCCTGGCGCAAGCGGAACGATGACTCGCACCGGCCGCTGCGGCCACTTGGCGACTTGCGCATGCGTGTGGGACACCGCGGCAGCACACGCCGCCAGCAAAACGAGACGCTTCCACCCGATCATCGCCCCTCCGTTTCGGAAAATCGGAACACCGCCGGATTGTACGCACGCCGCCGCGGCAAGTAAGTTGTTCGGTCACGTCGTGGACTATGAAGCCACAAAGCCAACACTGCGGTACAGTAGTGGCGACGCGGTACAGACCACACTATTCTTGCCGCGAGGAGTGTGGTCGTCCCCACTTCAAGGAGGTGTGCGATGCCCTGGATCGAAGCAAACGGCGCGAGCTTGCGCTACGAGCTGAGCGGATCGGGAAGCGAAACGGCTGTGCTGGTGCACGAAGCCGGCGGCTGCCTGGAGAGCTACGAGGAAGCATTGCCGGCGCTGGAGAAGACGTTCCGCGTGCTGCGCTACGACCAGCGCGGCTTCGGATTCTCCGAAAAGGCCCGCGACCTCACGTTCGACGGTGTCGTTGCGGATCTCGCCGCATTGCTCGATGCGCTCGCGATCGCCGCGCCGGTGAATCTCGCCGGGTGTGCGATGGGCGCGGACTTTTCGGTCGGATTCGCCGCGCGCCATCCCGGGCGTGTCGCGCGGCTCGCATTGGCAAGTCCGCTGTTCGGCAGCAACGCCGGACGCAGCGGGTCGGCGCTCGAGCGCGGCGCCCTGGTCGAGCGCGAAGGCGTGCGCGCGGCAATGGCGGCGAGCCACGATCGCTCCTATCCCGAAGCGCTGCGGGCGTTGGATCGCAGCCGCTTTCGGCGCTACCAGGCGCGCTGGGTCTGCAACACGCCGGCCTCGTTCTCCGCCCAGGCGCGCATGATGAGCGACGTGGATTTCACGCCGCACTACGCCAAGATCCAGGCGCCCACGCTGTTGATCGGCGCAAAATACGATTCGCTGCGTCCGCCCGCGATGGCGGAGCAAGTCGCAACAGCGATCGCCGGCTCGAAGTACCTGCTGGCCGAGACCGGACACTTCATGAACGTGCAGACGCCGCAGCTGTTCGCCGATACGCTGACTGCATTCTTCAAGGGCAAGTGAAACGGCAGCACCGAAGCGGTCGGTTGCAGGAGGATCAACGATGGATTTCGAGCAGGCGTTCAACGGCATCAAGGTGCTCGCCGTGGCGCGCATCGTCGCAGCACCTTTCGCCGCCTATCAGCTCGCCATGCACGGCGCGGACGTGATCCACGTCGAGCATCCCGATGGCGGCGATTCCTCGCGCACTTCCGGCAATTTGCAAACGCCGTTCCACGACGCGCGCATGGCGCACAACTTCCTCGCCTACAACGCCAACAAGCGTTCCCTGACGCTCGCCATCAATACCCCGGCCGGGCAGGACGCGTTCCGCAGGATGGCGAAGCGCGCCGACGTGGTGATCGAGAACCTCAAGGGCGGAACGATGGCGCGCTACGGAATCGGCTACGAGGATCTGAGAAAGATCAATCCCGGCATCATCTTCTGCTCCGTCACGGGCTACGGTCAGACCGGGCCGAAGAAAAGCGACCCGGCCATCGACAACGTCGTTCAGGCGGTGAGCGGCATGATGAGCATCACCGGAACGCCCGAAACGGGGCCGCTGAAGTCCGGCTCGACCATCGTCGACTACACCACCGGTTACGCCGCGGCGCTGGGCATGGTGACCGCGCTTTTCCAACGCACGCGCTCAGGCAAGGGCCAGGCGATCGACGTGTCGATGCTCGAAACGGCGATGACCATGATGGGCGGTGAAGTGCAGCGCGCCATCAGCGCCAACGAGACGCCGCCGCTGGTGGGCAATGCCTCGGGCAAGGGCGCCTACGTCAGCAATACCTACCGCTGCAAGGAAGGCCACCTGTCCATTGCCGCCTCGGGGCCGGACCGGCGCGAGAAGCTGTGGAAAGCCATCGATGCGCTCGACATTCCGCAGGACCCCCGCTTCGCAACCGACGCGGCTGTAGCGCAGAACATGAAGGCGCTCGACGCCGAGGTCGAGCGGCGCCTTGCACGCAAGACGGCAACGCAATGGGAAGTCGTTCTGAACGAGGCCGGCGTGCCGGCGATGGAAGTCATTCCGCTCGCCCGCGCCGTGCATCATCCGCAGCTCGAACATCGCGGGTTCTTCCATCCGTTCGACGACACCGAAGCGACCGGCCTGCCGCGTTTCGCGGTGCCGACCTCGCCCTACCGGCTGTCCGCCACGCCGGCGGCCATCCGTTCGATGCCGCCGCGCCTGGGCCAGCACACCGACGAGGTGCTCGCGGAATACGGATTCTCGCGTGATGAGATCGCGCAGTTGCATTCAAACGGTACCGTGTAGCTTTAGGGAGCTGAACCGTTACCATGAAGATCGACTTGACCGGGCGCCGAGCGCTCATCGCGGGAGCGAGCCGCGGCATCGGGCTTGCCATCGCCAAGGCGTTTGCCGCGGCCGGCGCGGACGTGGCGATCTGCGCGCGCCAGAGCGCTCCGCTGCAAGCGGCGGCCGAGGCGCTCAATGGGTTCAACCATCGCGTGAGCGCGCGCACCTGCGACCTCGCCCAACCCGACCAGGTCCGCGACTGGGTGGAAGCGGCTGCGAAGGATCTGGGTAGCATCGACATTCTGGTCAACAATGCCTCGGGCTTCGGCCGCTCCGACGACGAGGCCGGCTGGGCCGTGAGCCTGCAAGTCGACCTGATGGCGGCGGTGCGCGCGAGCCACGCGGCGCTGCCTTACATCGAAAAACAGGGCGGCAGCATCGTAAACATCTCCTCGACCTCGGCGCTGCACGCCTCCACGCGCACGCCGCCCTATGGCGCGGTCAAGGCGGCTCTCGTTCACTACACACGCACGCAAGCGGCGCTGCTCGCCGCCAAGCGCATCCGCGTCAACTGCATCGCGCCCGGCTCGATCTTCTTCGAGGGCGGCACCTGGGATGTCGCCCGGCAGCAGAACCCTGCACTTTACGAGCGGACGCTGGCGCGAATTCCCAGCGGGCGCTACGGCACGCCGGAAGAAATCGCAAACGTCGCGACGTTCCTGGTGAGCGACCAGGCGTCCTGGGTGACGGGGCAAACGATTGCCGTCGATGGCGGACAGACGCTCTGAACCTTCACGCCAATCCCAACGAAGGAGAAAGCCGCATGCGAACCAACACGCTCAAGCAGAAGCTGCGCGAGGGCAAGCCCGCCTTCGGCGTGATGATCACCTTTCCATCGCCGCCGATCGTGGAGATGCTCGGCTACCTGGGATTCGACTGGGTGCTGATCGACAACGAGCACGGCTCGATCGGCGTCGAGACGGCGGAAGACATGATCCGCGCCGGCGAGCTGACCGGTATTGCGCCGATCGTGCGCCCGGTGGCGAACAAGCCGGACGTCATCGCGCCGTTCCTCGATCGCGGCGCATGGGGTGTGCAGGTTCCCCATGTGAACACGCGCGCGGAGGCCGAGGCGGCGGTCGCGGCGTGCAAGTACTTTCCCGAGGGAAGCCGCGGGATCTACAGCCGTGGCCGGCCCGCCGAATATGGGATCGGTGGAACGACCCCGGAATACGTCAAGGCGGCGAACGCGAACACGCTCGTCTGCCTCATGCTGGAGGAAGTCGAGGCCATCCGCAACATCGACGAGATCGTCACCGTGAAGGGCATCGACGTGCTCTTCATCGGCTCGGGCGATCTATCCCAGTCGATGGGTTATCCCGGCCAGCAGACCCATCCCGAGGTGCAGGCGTTGATGGAAGACGGCGTGAAGCGCATCCGCAGCGCGGGTGTCGTCGCCGGCGTGAGCTGCCCGGATGCCCTGGTGCCCAAGTTTCTCGGCCTGGGCGTCCAGTACTTCCACGGCAACGTCGCCAACCTGCTGCAAAGCGCCGGCGACGCCTATTTGAAGACGATGCGCAAGGCCGCGGGCAGCTGAGCACCGGATAGGCTCACTTCGGCTTGATGCCAATGTCCTTCACGACCTTCGCCCACTTGGCGTGCTCGGAGCGGATGAAGCTCGCGAACTGCTCCGCAGTGCGGTCCTCGGGCTGGATGCCCTGATCGGCAAGCTGCTTGCGCGTTGCAGGCCGCTCGAGCGACGCGGACAGTGCCGCGCGCAGCCGTTCGACCGCCTGTTTCGGCGCTCCTTTCGGCGTGCACAATCCCTGCCAGGAGATGACCTCGAAGTCCGGCATGCCGGACTCTGCCAGCGTCGGCACATCGGGCAGATCGGGGGCACGCTTCCTGGACGTTACGGCGAGCACGCGAATCCTGCCCGCGCGAATCCCACCCAGCACGGACGGCACGGTGGCGAACATGGCGTGCAGATGGCCGCCGAGCAGGTCCGCGACCGCGGGCCCGGCGCCCTTGTAGGCAATGTGGGTGACGTCGATGCCCGCGTTCATCTTGAACAGCTCCATCGACAATTGCGGAGACGTACCGACACCAGCCGAACCGTAATTGAGCTTGCCCGGCTGGGATTTTGCCAAGGCGATGAACTCGGACACCGACTTGGCGGCAACCGAGGGATGGACGACGAGCGAATTGGGATTGCTGCCCACCAGGCCGATCGGCGTGAAATCGTTGGCGGCATCGTAGCCCAGCTTCTTGTAGAGCGCCGGGCTGACGGCGAGCGATGCGATATTGCAGGCGAAGATCGTGTAGCCGTCCGGCGTGGCGCGGGCGGCGATCTCGGCGCCAACGGTGCCGCCCGCACCGGCCCGATTGTCGATGACGACCTGCTGGCCCAGGTCTTCGGTCAGCGCCGCAGCCACGATGCGCCCGACGATGTCGGTGGAGCCGCCCGGCGGGAAGGGGATGATGTAGCGCAGCGGTCGCTCCGGATATTTTGCCGCCGTGCCGGATTGGGCCAGTGAACCGTCGACCGAAAATGCCAGTGCAAACAATGCAACGACAAAGCCTAACCGCTTCATGATGCCCACCCTCACTCGCTGGTTACTCAGACGTGCGCGTCACCTCCGGATGCGTGTGTGGTTCCCGAAAAAACGAGTGTGGCCGACTTCCAGGTCGTGGACTTGGCGGATCGGATCGTAGGTCGATATCGACCTGCCGGAAATAAGCGGTTCGACTTACGTGGATGTGCGCGGGGACGGCAAGGGTCGGCTGAAGCGCATTCGGTCAGGCTCTGCGCACGGGCGACGCACTTTTCCGCACTCATTCCCGCGCAAGCGGGAATGCAGGCATTCGAACGTAACCACCCTGGACTTCCCGTTTTCACGGGAATGACGTCGGTCAGAGGATCCCTTGACGACGGGCGACTGGTGTCGGCGCGGCTACGCGGCGCTCTTCACGTAGCGCACCACGTCGGCATGGGTCGCGAACCACACGTCCTTCCGCGCCTTCGCATGCCGGATCAGCTCCTCCAGGATCCAGATGCGCGAGCGCTGCCCGCTGATATGCGGGTGCATGGTGAGCTGGAAGAGCCCGCCCTCGGCGTACGCGGCATCGAGCTCGCGCCTGAAGATATCGAACACCTCGCTGGGCGGCGTATGCGGGCGCAGCGACGCGAACCGGTTCATGTTGAAGTAGACCGCGTCGTCGCGCACCCACTCCACCGGAAGCTCCACCACGCCGGAGTTCTCGCCGTCCATCATGAGCTCGTAGCAATCCACGTCGGCCATGAGCGAGGAGTCGTACAGTAGCCCCATCTCGCGCGTGATCGCGAGCGTGTGCGGCGTGAAGTCCCACGACGGCGTGCGGATGCCGACGGGACGCACGCCGGTGATGCGCTCCAAGGTATCGCCCGAGCGCATTTGCAGCTCGCGCTCGTCCTGCGGCGGAAGCTCCGAATTGCGCTCGTGGATCCAGCCGTGGATCGCGATCTCGTGGCCCTCGGCGATGACGCGCCGTTGCTCGTCTGGATAAAGCAAGGCCGTTACCGCCGGCACGAAAAAGCTCGCCTTCACGTCGTGCGTGCGCAGGACATCGAGCATGCGCGGCACGCCCTGGCGATAGCCGTACTGCCCTTGCGAGAGCCGGCCGATCGACTCGCCGCCGTCGCGCAAATCGGTGGTGTCGTGATCCGAGTCGAACGACAGCGCCATCGCGCAACGCGCGCCGCCCGGCCACTGGCGCGGCTTGAGCGCGCGGCCCGCGCGAACGCGCTCCACCCGGCGCCGCCATTCTTCTTCGGGCCACTGCCAGGGTGCGGTCTTGGATTGCTCGATCGTCATGGTGCCTTCCCCGTTGGTCTTGCCGCTGCCGGTCTTGCCGCTGCCGGTCTTGCCGCTGCCGGTCTCGCCGCTGCCGCCATTGTGCATGCGACCTCGTCGGCCGGGTACCCTAGCTCTTCGGCGCGATGGCGATGGCGGCTGTCGGCCGCTCGGCGAGCTCGTCGGTGGCGCGCAGCCGCGGTCAGCCTGCGCCCGCCGTATCGCCTTTCACGACGTGCGGCGCGACAGCGACTCGGCAATGAGTATGGGCTTGTCGCCGCCTTCGATCTCGCCGGTCACGCCCCAGGTCACCAGGATGGTTTTGTCATCCACGTCCTTCACGTCGAGCAGCTTGTAACGCCCGCGGATGCGCGATCCGACCGGTACCACTCCAGTGAACCGGATGCGATTGCTACCGTAGTTGATGCCCATTCTCCCGGCCGGCAGCGCGACGTCCGCATTGCGCGTGATCGACGACAGCAGGCAGAAGGTCAGGTTGCCGTGCGCGATCGGGGTCTTGAAGGGCGACTCCTTCTTGCAGCGTTCGACGTCGACGTGAATCCACTGATAGTCGCCGGACGCCTCGGCGAACTTGTTGATCATGTCCTGCGTGACGGTGATCCAGCGGCCGACCGCGACCTCCTTGCCGACCCAGCTCCTGAGCTCGGCTACGGTCTTGATGTTGACTTGCTCTGTCATCGCAATGCCTCCTGTCTCGACACTTTTCCGGTGCGCGCCGCCGCGGCCGATCGAACGGATATTTCCGGCGCCGAGGGAAATCGGCCCAGCCCAGGGATTCTATCGGGAATGCGGCCGATGCCTATGTTTCCGCTCGTTGGTCACGCCTCGATCTTCTTCGTCGCCGGGCTCACGTAACCGCCCCAAAGCACCATCACCCGATTGCGATCCGGATCGCCGCACACGACGATGTTGATCACCTCCGGGCTGGGCAGCACGCGCGCGTGTTCGTAGACGTACTCGCGGATCTTCTGCTTGTCGTATCCGGCTTGCGCGAGCGCGCGTGCCACCGGCGGCGCGATGAGGAACGTGACCATGTTCCTGAAACCGTTCGGACCGCGCTCGACCAGCCTGCCCAAACATGGCTTCTTGGTGACTTCCAGGCTCAGCATTTCGAGCGCGGTCTGGGCGGCGGACTTGTCCTTGGTTCCATAGATGGCGGGCGGCCACCCCCAGGTTACCGTGCCGCACGCGGTGACCGTGCTGTCGTCGCGATCGAAGCCGTGCTCGACGTGATAAGGTTCCCACGGGCACAGCGCTTCGTTCTCGGCGACGACGAAATTCATCGGATAGCCGAAGGTGCCCATGTAGTTGCGGCTCAGCTTGTAGCCGGCAATGTTGCGGATGATGAGCCCGAGCGCGCGCCCCAGCGCGGGATTGGCGCCCTTGTTGACGAGCTGCGCGCCGTTCTCGATGCCGAGCTTGTGCGCGGCCGGCCCGTTGACCAACAGGAACGGGAGCACGCCCCAGGTGCTGCCGATGTTGTTCAAGTTGTAGCCATTGTCCGCGATCGCTTCGACTGCTGCGATCAGCACCGGCATGTGCTCGGGCCGGCACCCGGCCATGACGGCATTGGCGGCGATGTTCCAGGGCGTCGCCGCGAGGTTGGCCTGCGCCAGCACGGCGATTCTCTCATCGGGTGCGCGCCGGGTGTGCTGCAGGAACATCTCGACGCGCTCGCGCGTCGGCGCAACGATCGGCAGCTCGTCGGTCCACAGCTGCTGCCGAAAATGGTCGTTGATCTCGTCGAAAGTCCCCTCGAACACGATTTCGTCGGCGCGTCGCTCACTCCCGAGCGCGCCTTCGCTCTCGCCGGGTCTCGGCTGGGTGAGCTCGGCGACGATCCGGTCGAACAGGACCGTCTCGACGTTCTTTTCCACCAGCGCTTCCGCATGCACGCCGACCGCGCCCGGATACTCGGCCACGCGCAAGCCGGTAATGCCTTCGGCCCTGCCGACGGCCTTGGCAATGTTGGTGAAGCCCGTGGTTGTGACCACCACGCTGGGAATGCCCAGCTTCTCTGCTTCTGCGGCCGGCCTCACCGAGGCCGGAGTGCACGTCCCTCACCCACCGTTGCCGGCGATGAGCGCATCGACGCCCCACTGCCTGGCCAGTTGCGCGACCTCCTGGGCGGTTTTCTTCTGCGACACCGGATCGCCGCCCACGTAGACGATCGGAAATTTGTCGAACGCAATGATGCGCACACCCGGGAAGCGCTCCCGGAACAGGCGGCGATAGGTCTGGAACATCAGCTCGCCCTTGAAGTGATTGTTGTAGACCTCGCCGATGGTCTTGCCTTCGAGCGTGTCGAGATGCCGGCTGGCGGCTCCGACCGCGCGCAGCTGCTGGCCCTCGGGACTGATGACGCCCATCTTGCTGTTCACGGATGACTCCTCTTGGGTTGCGTCCTGCATGGAACCGCAATGGTAACTCGCCGGGCCTCTCGTTCCCGCGCTGCGCGGGCCGATAGCGCCCCTCATCTCGGCTCGACACGGTCCGCGCGTGGATGCGGGATCGCGCTTGGCCATCGCAGCCGCAGCACGCGAGGCCATGCCATCGTGGAGCAAGCGGGGAGCAAGCGGGGAGCAAGCGGGGAGCAAGCGGGGAGCGGCCGGCTCTCGTCTCGGGCCGCTGTCATGACTACAATGTCGGCGTCGGCCGGAGGGGCACGCCGGAAAGGAAGCGGTGGAGACTCGTATGACGAAGCTGCCGGTAGTCAGGGACCACATGGACAGGCATGTCGCGACGCTGCGCCCGGAGACCAGCATCCTGGACGCGGTCGGATTCCTGCTCGAGAAGAAGGTAACGGGCGCGCCCGTGGTGGACAAGGCCGGCCGCCTCGTGGGCATCGTCACCGAGAAGGACTGCCTGCGGCTGGTCGCAGCCGGCATCGGCGGCGATCTTCCACGCGGGACCGTCGCGGACATCATGACGCAGAATCCGGAGACCATTCCGCCGGACATGGACGTCTACTACGTGGCGGGACTCTTCCTCGTCCGGCCGTTTCGCCGCTTCCCGGTGGTCGAGGATGGCAGGCTGGTGGGCGCGATCACGCGTTTCGACATCCTGCGCGTCATCCAGGCCAATCTTTCGCTGGTTCCTTGATGCAACCGCAACGCGTGCACACCGCAACCTGAACGCCACGGCGCACGCGGTTCGGTGATCATGTGCGCGATGGTCCACGAAGCGGACCGAACGCCGACTGCGTAGGAACTCATTCCCCTCCTGACAAGGAGGGGCTGGACGCGGCAATGTCGCGGACGGGGTGGTCCTCGACCGAAAACCACACCGCCCCGTCGGCGACAGATTGTCGTGATCCCGAGCGAGACTGGTCTGCAAGCCTCGCGACCGGAATCGACACTGTCGCAGCGCATCCGGCTCGGCGACAATGCGGATCGGGCCGCATCAGGCTCGGCCACACGAGAATTCGAATCCTGGTGAATCCGCTCCTGCTCGCCCTCGGCGCGATGTTCCTGCAGCAGACCTTTGTCGCGCTCGGACGTGCGCTTCCCGCCGTAATCGCCCCTGCAATCATCGTGGATCTCGCGCTCGACGCCGCCTGGGTGGGCGTCTATTTCGCCTTGACCGCGACGGCCTCCCTGGTCGCCCAACTCGGCTGCGGCAGCTTCATCGTGCGCTACGGGGCGCTGCGCATGAGCCAGATCTCGCTCGCCATGGTGGCGGCGGGCACCGCATTGGCCGCGGTCGGAACGCCGCTGTCGCTGGTGCTGTCCGCCCTCATTGCCGGCGGCGGGGGCGCGATATCGACGCCCGCAAGCTCGCATCTGCTCGCCCGCGTCTCCTCCGCGCGCTACATGCCGCTGGTGTTTTCGATCAAGCAGACGGCGGTGCCGGCCGGGCTGCTGCTGGCCGGGATACTCGGGCCGCAGATCACCGAGTGGTCGAGCTGGCGCGTCACCATGATCCTGTGCGGCATCGCGTGCCTCGCCTTCCCCTTCGCGCTGCAGCCGCTGCGATCGCGCTTCGACGACGACCGGATACCGACCCGCACGTTTCAGCTGTCGGATTTCAAGACCACGCTCACCTCGGTGCTCGCCAAGCCCAGCTTGCGCGCGTTGGGGTTCGCGTGCCTCGCGTTCAACGGCATGCAGTCGGTCGTAACCGCGTACTTCGTCGTGTATCTGACGACCATCGGCTACACGCCGGTGGCCGCCGGGTTCCTGTTCTCGATCGCGGTATCGGTCGCGGTACCCGGACGGATCGTGTGGGGCTGGCTGGGCAGCACCCACGTTTCACCGCGCATGATGATGGCCATGCTCGCGCTCGGCATGGCGGCGAGCGCCGCGCTGCTCGCGCTTTGCGGCCCGGGCTGGCCGACGATCCTGGTCGGGCTGATCGCGTGCGCGCTGAGCGCCACCGCGCTTTCGTGGCACGGCATACTGCTCGCTGAAACCGCGCGCGGCGCGCCCGAAGACATGCGCGGCGGCGTCACCGGCGGCGTGCTGTCGTTCGGGCAGGTCGGCGCGTTGTCGCTGCCGCTGCTGTATTCGGGGCTGCTCGATCTGACCGGCCACTATGGCATCGGCTTCGTCGCCTGCGGCTTGCCGGCGTTATTCGTCGGCGTGCAGCTGCTGCGGCAGCGCACGGCGGTGAAAGCTTGAGCCGGCAGGCAGCGGAAAAAGCGGCCAGGCCGAGCCTCTTTTTCCAACGGCTGGTGGAAAAATAGAAGCACTACGACTGCGCAGGTCGGTCGCACCCATTTCCGCTAAGTTGCCTCCAGATTTCCGAGCACGGTCGGGATCAGCTCGCTGACCGTCGGGTGAATCCGAACGGCCTTCTGAATCTCCGGATAGGGGGTGCCGGCATAGAGTGCCTCGATGAGGGAGTGGACAACTTCGTCGCCCCCAACCCCGAGCATCGCCGCCCCGAGCAGCCGCTTGGAATCGCGGTCCACGACCAGCTTGATGAACCCCTGCGTCTCGCCCTTCTCCACCGCGCGCGCGACGCGGCTCATGGGCCTCTTGCCGATCAGGATGTTCGACCCGGCGCGGCAAGCCTCGGCTTCAGTCATGCCGATGCGCCCCAGCGGCGGATCGATGTACAACGCATAGGCCGTTTTGCGATCACTGACGCGTCGCTTCCCGCCATCCAGGAGATTCGCGGCCACGATTTCGTAGTCGTTGTAAGCGGTATGGGTGAAGGCGCCCTTGCCGTTGCAGTCGCCGAGCGCATAGATGTCGCTTTCGGACGTGCGAAGCTCGTCGTCCACGACGATGTAGCCCTTGTCGTCCAGCTTCACGCCCGCATGCTCGAGCCCCAGGTTGTCCGTATTCGGCACGCGGCCCGTCGCCAGCAGCACGTCGCTTGCCTGCTCGGCCGGCGCGCCTTTGGCGCAGGATACGCCGACCGCGATCGACCCGCCCGAGCGAGCGAGGGATATACACTCGGCGCCAAGCCGTATCCGGATGCCTTCCGCTTCGAGGATCTTCCGGATCTCGTCGGAGACATCCGCATCCTCGCGCCCGATGAGCCGCTGCCCCATTTCGACGATCGTCACCTCGGCGCCGAAGCGCCGAAACATCTGCGCGAACTCGAGGCCGATGTAGCTGCCGCCGACGACGACCAGATGCTCCGGGACGCGATCCATGTCCAGCACGGAATCGCTGGTGAGGAACGGCACTTGCTCCAGGCCCCGAAGCTTCGGTATGGCCGGGCGGCCGCCTACGTTGATGAAAACCTTCTGCGCCGAAAGCTCTTGCTCCCCAACGCGAACGGTGCGCGGCGCGACGAAACGGGCGCGACCTTGCACGACGCTCAAGCCCGAAGTCGAGCGCAGCGACGATTCCAGCGATGTAGCCGAGCGTGCGACGATCGCATCCTTCCTGCGCTTGACCGCCCGCATGTCGACTTGCACATCGCCTGGCGGCAGGACCACACCGTAGTCGGACCCGCGTCGCGCCATGTGGGCCGCATAGGCGCTGGCGACCAGCGCCTTGGTGGGCGTGCAACCGGTGTTGACGCAGGTGCCGCCGAAGGCGGCCTGTTCGACGATGGCGGTGCGCATGCCGGCACTGGCCATGCGTATCGCCAACGACGGGCCGGCCTGGCCGGTGCCGATGACCAACGCGTCGAAGACCGCAGTGTTCATTTCCGCCCTCCGTATCCGGGAATTGACTCCTGCCAAAACGTTCGCGCGAACGGCGAGGCCCAGCGTGATGCCGTTGTACGATCTGCCGTTCGAATCGAACCCGATGACTTCGGCTGCCGCAACCTGCGACGATACAGCCTTCACGGTAGTATCCGTAAAGCGGCCCGCGAGCAGGGTCGTGCCCAAGGAGCAACCCCCGTATGGGAGCAACCCGTATGCCTACTCCTTTTTCAGGTCTGCGCACGATGCCTTGCGCCGTTTGCACTTGGGACACGCACCATGGTCGTGAAAGCGATCGGGATCGAGATCGAATGAGCGCCGCGGCCCTATGACCCTTCGGCCCCTCTCGCTGCTCGAGACGCGCGTGCTCGGCGTGCTGATCGAGAAACAGCACACCGTGCCGGATACCTATCCGCTCACGCTCAACGCGCTTGGCGCCGGATGCAATCAGAAGTCGAGCCGCGATCCCGTCCTGGATGTTTCGGAATCCGAGGTCCAGGCGGCCGTGGACGATCTGAAACGGCTTTCCCTGGTGATCGAGACGAGCGGCGGACGCGTCATGCGCTACGCGCAAAATTTCGGCCGCGTGCTCGGTGTGCCTCCTCAGGCGACGGCGTTGCTCGCGGCGCTGATGCTGCGCGGAGCGCAGACGGTCGGCGAGTTGCGGATCAGCTCCGAGCGCCTGCACCGGTTTGCGGACACTTCCTCGGTCGAGGCGTTCCTGCGCGAGCTCGCGGACAGGCCCGCCGGCGCACTGGTCGTCGAGCTGCCGCGCCAACCCGGCGCGCGGGAACCGCGCTGGGCACACCTGCTTTCCGGTCCGCCTGCCGACCAGCCCGCAGCCACCGCCACCATGGTATCCCCAGGGACCGAAACGCGAACGCCGGACGAGGTTGCGTCGCTGCGCGCGGAGGTGGCTCGGCTTGGCGCCGAATTGGACGCGATGAGGACGATTGTCGCCAGGCTGTGCAAGCAGCTTGGCGTCGACGCTACGTGAACTGCGCGCGCAACACCCGGATCAAGTCATTCCCATGTCAACGGGAATCCAGGAAGCTGACCTGGACTCCCGACTGCGCGGGAGTTGAATATCTCGATTGCAGATCGCGCAAGGAATGCGCAGTTCCGCACCGGCCGGTCGGTCAAAGCTCGACCAGCGTCTTGAACCCGCCCCAGAACATCCGCTGGCCGTCGAACGGCATGGCTTTCGGATCCATCATGTCCTTCAGGCGCGGGTCCTCCATCACGGCCGCATTGATCCGATCGCGGTCCTCGCGCGTCGCGTAGACGATGAAAGAAAAGACGACCGTCTCGTCGTCCTTCAGTTGCACCGCCTGCGGGAACGAGGTGACCTTGCCGGGCTGGACGTCGTCGCCCGCGCACTCCCAGAACTGCAGCGCGCCGTGCTCCTTCCAGACCTTACCTGCCTTCTCGGCCATTTCCCGATAGGTATCCAGCTTGCTGCGCGGCACGGGCACAACGAATCCATCGACATAGTGCGCCATCAAAATCTCCTTGGTCAGTGGTGAGTGGGGGGGGGCGGATCAGCCGGCATCCTGGATGATTGCCATGATGTTGCCTTCGCTGTCCTTGAACCAGGCAGCCTTGGCGCCGCCCGCGGTAATGACGCCGCTGGGGCTCTTCTCGCCATCCGGGATGTCGTAGTTTTCGAACTCGACGCCGCGCGCCTTCAGTTCCGCGACCTCGCGCTCGACGTCCCCGACCTGCCAGAACGCCTGGCTCGCCTTGGATGTGCCCGCATTCGGGGTCGGATAGAGAAAGCATGCAGTCCGGTCACCGAATTCATACACCACGCCACCGGCCACTTCCCGCTTGGGCTTCAATCCGAGCTTCTGCTCGTAGAACCGTCGGGCACGGGAAACATCCCGCACGGGAATATAGGCATGCATGGGGGAGCTTTGCAGCACGATCGCCTCCTTTGGTCCGTGTTCCGTCTAGTCGAATGGTTCGGGATCGAATCGACATTCCCGCACTTGCGCGAATGCCGCTGTTGCCTCACGATAGCCGGCAGCACGGAGGAGACCCGCGATGGCTTACGACCTGGTGATCAAGAACGGTACCGTGATCGATGGCTCCGGCATGCCGCGTTATCGCGCGGATGTCGCAGTGCACCGCGGCAAGATCGCGGCCATCGGACGTATTCGCGACTCGGCGAAGGAGGTGGTCGATGCCGAAGGCCACATCGTGGCGCCGGGTTTCGTCGACGGCCATACCCACATGGATGCCCAGATCTTCTGGGATCCGATCGGTACCTCATCCTGCTATCACGGCATCACGACGGCGGTGATGGGCAATTGCGGATTCACGCTCGCACCATGCGCGGCCAAGGACAAGCACATGGTCGTGCGCAACCTCCAGCGCGCCGAGGACATCCCGCCCGCTGCGATGGAGGCGGGGATCAAGTGGAGCTGGACCACTTATCCGGAGTACCTCGGCGCTCTGGAAGCGCTCCCCAAGGGCATCAACTACGCGAGCTACGTGGGCCATTCCGCGATCCGCACTTTCGTCATGGGCGATCGCGCCTTCGAGCAAGCGGCCAGCGAGGATGACCTGCGCGCGATGGAGCAGCACGTGCGCGACGCAATAAACGCCGGCGCTGTCGGGTTCACGACCTCGCGCTCGCCGAGCCACGAAACGCCGGAGGGGCGTCCAGTGGCAAGTCGCCAGGCGACCTGGGATGAAGTGCGCCGACTGGTCGGCGTGATGGGAGATCTGAACGCGGGTCTGTTCGAAATCGCGGGCGAAGGCGTGGATCGCAACGCAGGCGACCCGGGCGTACGCGAATGGCATACGCGGCTGCGCGATCTGGCAGTCGAGTCAGGCCGGCCGATCACCTTCGGCGTATTCGGACGCCGCACCTCGCCCGGCACGTGGAAGAAGTATCTCGACCTGCTCGACGAAACAGCCGCCATGGGCGGGCGTATGTTCGCGCAGGCGCACAGCCGCTCGCTCTCCGCCCTGCTCTCGTTCAAGACCCAGATGCCGTTCGACCGCTTGCCGCTGTGGAAGGAGATCCGGGCCCTGCCGATCGAGGAGCAGAAGCGCAAGCTGCGCGACCCCGCGCTGCGGCACAAGCTGATCGAGACTTCCGGCATGAACGACGGGCGCAAGGCGGTGGGCACCGAGGCGCGGCCCGCCGACTACGACTGGCTGTTCGTGTTCGACACGGTCGAAGGCCCGCACCGCTCGGTGGCCGAGGTCGCGCGCGAACGCGGTCAGCACCCGGCGGAGACGATGATCGAGCTTGCGCTGGAAAAGGATCTCGATCTCTTTTTCCTGCAACCCGTCGCCAACGAGGACCAGGACGCCGCGCTGGAGATCATGCGCCATCCGCGCAGCGTGACCACGTTCTCGGACTCCGGCGCTCACGTCTCGCAGCTGATGGATTCTTCGCTGCAAACCCATCTGCTCGCGCACTGGGTAAGAGAGAAACAAGCATTCACGCTTGAAAAGGCTGTCAGCATGCTGAGCCTGGTGCCCGCCACGCTGTGGGGCTTCCACGATCGCGGCCTGATCCGCGAAGGCATGGCGGCCGACATCACGGTGTTCGATCCGGAAACCATCGTGGCCGAAATGCCAGAGGTGGTGGACGACCTTCCCGCGGGCGCGCGCCGGCTCGTGCAGCGTGCGCGCGGCATGAAGGCGACCGTGGTGAACGGCGAGGTGCTGCTGCGCGACGGCAAGCACACGGGGGCGCTGCCCGGAAGACTATTGCGCGGACCGCTCGGTCAGCGCGCGTAGCCGGCTTCTCGGTCTGAGAGGGACGGTCGCGAAGTTCGCCGTGCTCGTCCTCTCAGGTACAGACACGATCGGAATCGTATACGTTGCCGTCCGCGGCGATCTGGTCGCTCGCAGCGCAGCCGTTCTCGGTGATGTAGATCTCCTTCGGCTTCCAGATCGAGTGCGTTCAGGAAGGCATCGCTGTACCGGAGAGACGGCAAATATCATACGGGAGTAGTCGGTCCTGTGCGCTCTAACGCCGCGCATCACCGGGCGGAGCCGGCGGCGAAGCACGCCGGTGACGGTCCGTGTGCATGCGCTTGTTAGACCGCTTTATCACTATGTGTCTTGCCGCCATGAATTAATTGCATTCAATCGACCCTCGCGGTTGGCCAGCCATTCGCGCGCCCAACGGACCGCCGGTAAAAGGCTTGCTGCCGTGACTTCTGCAATGACTTCGACACGGCATGTCTCTTCAGTAAGCACGCCATCTTCGAGAAACGACGTAGACCCATGTGACGCACGGCGAAGCAAGATCATTGGTCGAAATCGAAATTGGAGCAAAGTTGCCAGTTCGGCTATATGACCTGAGGCCTCATCATCCACAATGATGAGGAAGCTAGAAAACATGACGGCGGCGAATAATTTCTCTAGGTTTCGCTGGATTGGCAGATCAGGAGAGTCTTTCAATAAGAAGGGCGAATAGCCAAGCTTCTCGAGGGCGCCAGCGATTTCCTTAAAACGGTCACCAGTTGCGTACGATCCAAGGAGTAGAACGTTTTGGTCGACTGGTCCTTCAAGAGAAGCAAGGAAGTCTGCGAAGTTCCAATTGGGCAGGGCATTCGGAAGCTTTAGTGCAGCGGACGATAGATCAGTAATGGCCAATTCACGAATCTCTGCCTCGGGTTTAGGCAAGAAGGACCGGGCGCCGAATACACGGGCCCACTCTGTAAATTTGACTTCGGGTTTACCTGCGACGACGTAACCATTCGCTATGTTGACAGCGAGGATACCGCCGTCCGATTGAACTTCAAAAGGAACATCTCCTCCCGTGAACTGAGCATGAAACCCTTGAGGGGCATGCTGGCTCATAAATTCGGCACTTGCGAAGGTAAGGCCATGAAGCGCCGCGTGTCCGGACAATCGCCAGGTGACCGAAGAAGAATCGGTAGTGCCTGGAAAGAGGAGAGTCTCTAGCTTGGTATTTGAAGCAACGGCAATCAGGCCCGGTTCCCGATCGCTTTTCGGCTGCGCCTCGTTGCCATTGATCTTTAGCGTTGGATACCGTTCTCGGCTGCGAAACTCTACCGCAAGCCGCCCCCGAGGATCCGCAACCGCGAGCACGAATGATGTGTGCTCTATGCAGGGCGGAACAAAAGCGCGGGATTTCCTCGGAAGGGTGTCCAAGACGTCGAGAAGTGCCTGGCGATACGTCTGTGCAAAGGCTGCAATTTCTTGTGGCATGGCAGTTGTCAGTAGCTTGTTGCGGCGAGTCTGGGCAGCGCGGTCTAATGTGAATTTAACCGCCCTCTGCCGCCTTACAAAGCGACAGCTGGCGCTGTCCCGCCAGTCTACGCCCATGCAATCAACATGATAAGCCGCCGTTGCGATATTTTTCTGAGACTGGATAGGCTGCACCCGGATACTGATTTTATATACAGGTTCGACGCCGCTCGCCTCTCCTGGTTTCTACCACCCGAGAGCCGGCCTCGTTCTCGTGGCATTCCTCCCTGCCGCTTCCGAGCAGCGTGCCGAGAGCCGCGGAGGCAAATGATCCAATCTTTCACCAGCGCGGATAGGTGACGGCACGAGCAGCCCCATTCCGAGCAAAGGCACGGGGTTCCCTTCGTCCGCCCCCTAGCCGTCGTCGTCGACCGGCTCCGCTGCCTCCAACACCCCCTCGTCGATCAGCGGCTCGATCTCGGCATCCGTCATGCCGAGAATGTCACGACAGACTTGTCGCGTGTGCTCGCCGATGAAGGGCGTGGCCCAGTTGCGCGCGGCGGTTGCGCGAGAGAGTCGGAACTCCGAGCGCTGCACCACATGGCGGCCGATCTTCGGCTTGTCGTAGTAGACGAAATGGCCGCGGTGCTGCAACTGCGGATCGGCAAGCACGCCCTTGTTCGGATGTACCGCGCCCGCAGGCACGCGCGCGCCTTGCAGCGCATGCACGAGCGCATCAGCGTCCCATTCGCGCGTGACTTCCGCAAGCAGCGCTTCGAGCTCGTCTTCCTCGCGCTTGCGCCCGAGCAGCGTCGAAAAGCGCTCGTCCTGCATCCAGGCCGGATCGCCGAGCGCCTGCCGCAGCGCGACCCAGTGCGCATCGGTCATGCAGGTGATCGTGACCCAGCGATCCTCGCCCCGACACGGAAAGGCGCCATGCGGCGCCGCCGCCTCGTGCCGGTTGCCCGTGCGGCTGTCTTCGCGGCCGTTGTTGGCATAGTCGAGCAGCAATGGCGCGATGAACTGCAGCGCGCTCTCGAGCTGCGACATGTCGATATGCTGGCCGATGCCGGTGCGCCGGCGGTAGTCCAGCGCGGCCAGGATGCTGGTGAGCGCAAAACGCGGCGCGATGAAATCGGTATAGGCACCATACGGATTGGTCGGATCGCGATCGGGCCAACCGGTGATGCCGGTCAGGCCGCTCAGCGACGAGAGCACGGCGCCGAACCCCGGCAGCTTCGAAATCGGTCCGCCGCGACCGAGCATCGAGGTGCTGAACAGCACGATGTCCGGCTTGATCTTGCGCAGCTCCTCGTAGCCCAGGCCCAAGCGCTCCATCGTTCCAGGCGTGAAGTTCTCGGTCACCAGGTCCGCCCAAGCCACCATGCGCTTGACGATGTCGATCGCCTTCGGGCTGCCGAGGTTCAAGCCCAGCGCGTACTTGTTGGCGCTGTAGGCTCCGTAATACCCGCTGCGGTTGAGGCCCTTGCCAGGCGCCAGCGGCGGTGACGTGCGCAGCGGATCGGGACGTTTTCCTGACTCCACCCGCACGACCGTTGCGCCATACTCGGCGAGATAGCCGGTCGTCATCGGCCCGGACGCGACCCAGCAGAAGTCGAGAACCTTCAGATTTGCGAGCGGCTGCATGCGTCGTCCGGTCGACTCACTATGATCTGTTCACTCGGCTTTTCGTCGCGCCTTCATGGACACAGCATGTCGACGAAGCGGTCCACCGCGGTTGCGTCCAGCCGCTGCGGATCGTCGTACAGGGCCTGGATCTCGGCTTGACGCTTGGGCACATAACGTCGCGTGAGGCTACTGCGCACCTTGTTCCTGAGCGTCGGCATGAATTCGGCGCGCCGGCGCGGATGGCCCGCCGGATACTCGACCTCGACCTTGGGCGTATGCGTTCCATCGTCGAAGAATACCTGGACGGCGTTCGCGCTCGTGCGCCGCTGCGAATCGTAGAAACCTTCGCTGTAGGCCGGATCCTCGGTGATGATCGTCTTCGCGCGCAGCCGGTCGACGCGCGGGTCGGAGGCGAGAGCATCCTCGAAGTCTCTCGCGTCGAGCCGCCCGAAAATCAGCCCGACCGCGATAACGTACTGCGCGCAATGATCGCGGTCGGCCGGGTTTTGCAGCGGCCCGGTCTTGTCCATGATGCCCATCAGGGCGCGCTGGCTGCGCACCTCGATGCGGGCGATATCGGCAATCCGGTCCCTCACCAGCGGGTGAAGCCGCAGCGCGCATTCCACCGCCGACTGTCCGTGCATGCCGGCAGCGACGAACTTGAACATCGAGCTCTGGATCACGTAGTCGCCATAAGGTCGCTGAAACTTGAACGCCTTGCCGCCGAAGCGCGCTTCGTAGAATCCGTAGCGCTTCGCCGTGAGCACCGAGGGATAGCCCATTTCGCCGGCCCGCACCATCAAGGCAAGCCGCACGGCATTGAAGTTCGCATCGGCCGCAGCCCAGCTCTTGCGCCAGCCGGTATTGGGCGCGTGCCGCACCACCGCAAGCGAACAGTCCACCCACGCATTCGATACAGCATTGACGATCTCCTCGCGCGTGCCGCCCAGCATGTGCGTGAGCACCGCTGAGCCGGCAACGCGGGTGAGCGTCGGATGATCGATGGCGCAGTTCTGGAAGTCGTTCTCGATCGCGATGCAGCCCTGGATCTCGTAAGCCTTCACCAGGTAGTGGAGCACGTCGCCCATTTGCAATGGCGCATCGCCGCGCGCGCTGCGATAACGGCTCAGATGGTCGGCGAGCATCAATACGCCACCGAGGTTGTCCGAAGGGTGGCTGCCCTGCGCCGCGGTGAAGGTGTCGTTCAGATCGAGCCAGCGGATCATCGCGCCGAAGTCGAACGCCGCCTTGGCCGGATCGAGCTGGTACGCCGTGCCGGGCACGCGCGCGCCGTGCGGAACGATCGTGCCGTGCACCACGGGCCCGAGCAGCTTGGTGCATTCGGGATAGTCGAGCGCGTCGAGCGCGCAGGCAATCGTATCCATCAGGCTCGACCGCGCGGCATCCAGCGCTTGCTGCGACGGCTTGAAGTCCACGACGTAGTCGGCGATGTCCTGCAGCTCGCGATCGGGCTCGGGGCGCGTATTTTCCGGTGCGCTCATGTGCGGGTCGTCCTTGCTCGGCTGAAAATACGATCGGCGGATGCGGCAATGACGCGGCGCTTTCTACTGCGCCTTGATCCCCGCCTCCTGGATCACGCGCCGCCACGTGGCGAGCTCGCGCTTCAGATGTGCCGCCGCATCGGCCGGGCTGCCCCCGGTCGGCTCCAATCCTTGCCGGGCCATCGGTTCGCGCACGTCCTGATCTTTCAGTGCTGCTTGGACCGCAGCATTCAGCTTCGCGATGACGGGCGCAGGCGTACCGGCCGGCGCCATCAATGCGTACCACGAGCTCATTTCGAAGCCCGGGTAACCCTGCTCGGCAATCGTTGGAAACTGGGGCGCGGCCGAAGAACGTTTCAGGCCGGTCGTGCCCAGGCAGATCAGCTTGCCCGCCTTGATGTGCGGCAGGGTCGCGGCTACGCTACCGAATATGACCTGCGATTCGCCGGCCAGAACCGCGGCGGCGGCCGGGCCGCCGCCCTTGTACGGCACGCTCACCATGTCGATCCCGGCAGCCTGTTTGAACAGCTCCGCAGCCAGGTGCACGGGGGTACCGTAGCCCGCGGTAGCCGCGTTGATGCGGCCGGGATTCGCCTTGGCATAGGCGACGAATTCCTTCAGCGAGCGCGCCGGCACGGAAGGATGAACCACGAGCAGGTACTGCGCGTCCGCCACCAGGCTTACGGGCGCCAGGTCCTTCAACGGGTCGTAGGGCGTCGGCATCAGCGCCGGCGTCATCGCCAGCGATGAAATGAAGCCCATCAACAGGGTGTGGCCGTCGGGTGCGGCGCGCGCAACCAGGTCGGTGCCGACGATGCCGCTGCCCCCGGGCCGGTTGTCCACCACGAACTGCTGTCCCAACCGAGCAGCCAGCGCGGCAGCGAGAACTCGCGCCAGCGTATCGGTGCCCCCGCCCGGCGACGTGGCGACGACCAGGCGCACCGGCCGGCTGGGATAGTCCTGCGCATACACAACGGGAGAGACCGTGACTGCGATCGCGGCGATCGCCAGCGAGCGAGCGGCGGCACGACTCATCGCCACGGCGAAACGACCCATCGCCGCGTCGGGACGGCCGGTCGCCACAACCGAAGCGAAGCCCGGCGTCATTCGCCCGCGAGCCGGAATCCAGAACGAGCGAATTGTTCTCCGAATTGGCATGACATGTACTCCGTACCCGCCCGAATCGTCACCAGGGTCTCGGGCAAAAACCGCATTACGCCGCCGCTTCAAATCACGCCGGCGCTTCGAAGCCGAACCAGATCGCTGCGCGCGAGACCCAGCTCACTCTCGAGGATCTCGGCGTTGTGCTCGCCGAGCCGCGGGGGCTTTCCGCCGCCCTGGAGCGGCGTCGCGCTCGCCCGCGCAAACGGGCCAAGCGTGGTGAGCTTCGTATCGAATTCGGGGCACTCGACCGAACGGAAGAACCCGCGCGCCTCGAGTTGCGGGTTCTCCAGGATGTCGCTCATTGTCGCGACTGGGAAGAGCAGAATGCGCCGCTCGATCGCGCCGTCGAACAGTTGTTGCTTGGTGCGCTCCATCAGGAAGCGCGACACCGGGGGAACGACCCGTTCCAGCGTCTCGTTGGTGATCGTCCCGTAGCCCATCGCTTTGAAATCGAGACTCAGCAGATACTCGTCCGGCGACCCCTCGTCGGCCATCCAGCGTACGAAGTTGTTGACGCTCTGGCCCGACGATGCGCCGCCCGAGAACTGGAAGTTGACGAATCCGTCCTTGCACGGCCAGGTGATGCGCATGAAAGTGTCGGTGCCCGTTTGCCGATACGATCCCTGGCGCACGATGACCGCGCCTTCCATTACGTTCGCCGCAAGTGAATTGGCGAGTGAGCGCGCGACCGCCTCCTGGCACGAGACATCGACATGCTGGCCTTGGCCGGTGAGCGCACGCTGCGCGTTGGCGAGCATGGCGCCCGCCGCCGCCGCCGCCGAGCCGTGCAAGTAGAAATGCGGAAATCCGACGCGCAACGGCGCGCGATCCGGGTCGCCGGTGACGTACATATGAATCCGCCCAGGCCCATGCCGACCAGGTCCGAGGCGAGCCAGGTCGCATAAGGACCGGTCTGGCCGAACGGCGTGATCGATACCACGATCAGGGCCGGATTGATTGCGGCCAGCCGCTCGTAGCTCAATCCCAACGCGGCCATCTCGCCCGGCCGGCCGCACTCGATGACAAAATGCGCCGAAGCGACCAGGCGCTCGAACAGCGCTCTTCCGTCGGCGCACGCGAGGTCGAGCGTGATGCTGCGCTTGTTCGCCGCGTACGACCACCAGAAGAAGCTCCGATCCGAACCGGGTTCGTCGCCGAGGAAGGGTGCGAGTCGTCGCGCGCTGTTGCCGGCAGGCGGCTCGACCTGGATCACGTCCGCGCCCAGGTCGGCGAGCATCTTTGCGCACAGGAGCCCGCGCTCGTCGGTGAGGTCGAGGACTCGGTAAGGAGCCAGCATTGTCATTGTAGAAGGCGCGGTTGGACGAGACATGCGGGTGCGGCACAAGCAATGCGAGCGATCACGGCAAGCATGGACAACGACCGTGACATGGTATCAGCAAGGGTGGGCGGCCTGGTGTCATGTCATGGGTCCAACGCGAAGAATGCTCCTGGCAACGGCGCTGCGCGTGCCGCCACGCAGGCTGTTACTGCCTTGAGGCATGCCACAATCGGCGAGCAGCGGCGCTCAGCGCCCTTTGAATACGGGCTTGCGCTTTTCCACGAACGCGCGCTGAGCCTCCTGGGCATCCTCGGTATGCGACAACTGCACGGTGATGTCCTGCTCGAAGCGGTAGCCGTCGCGCTGCGGCATGTTCTCGCACACGTTGTAGGCCTTTTTGGCGAGCCGCATGGCCATCGGGCTCTTCGAAGCGATGCTGCGCGCGATCTGCATCGCTTCGTCCATCAGCGCCTCGCGCGGCACGCAGCATTCGATCACGCCGAGGCGGTACATCTCCTGCGCCGAGATCCGCTCGCCGGTGAATATGATGCGCCGGCCGCGCGACTTGCCCACCAGGTGCGAGAGCATCGCGGCGCCGCCCGCCAGACCCACGTCGATCTCCGGCATGCCGAATACGGCGTTGTCCGAAGCGAGCATGATGTCGCAAGCGGCCATCAAGCCGAAGCCCGCGCCAAGTGCCGCGCCGTTGACGGCCGCGATCACCGGAATGGCGCACTCGCGGATGCAGTTCGTGTACTCGCGCGCGACGCGATTGTGCCGCGCGTAGTCGCCCGGCTCCCTGACGATGCCGCGGCGCTCCTTGATGTCCGCGCCGGCGGAGAACACGTGCCCCGCGCCGGTCAGGACGGCCACGCGCACGTCGTCGCGATCGTTGAACGCGTCGAAAACTTCCATGATTTCGGCGCGGAACTGCGAGTTCTGCGCATTGACCGGCGGACGGTTCATGATCACCGTGGCGATGAAGTCGCTGACCTCGACCTGAACGAATTGAAGCGCCATGACGGTTCCTTGTTCCGAGTACGAATCGATCGGCCGATTATGCCGGAGCGAGCGCAGCCGCAGCGAAGCTTCTCCTCCTCTCACGAGGAGGGGTGCCGGCGAAGGAGGCGGGGTGGTGTGGTTTATCGTCGCCACAAGACCACCCCGTCCGCGACATTCTCGCGTCCAGCCCCTCCTCGACAAGGAGGGGCCATTGGTACGGAGTTCGCGCCGGAGCCCCGTGGGCGGATGTCGACGTTCGCGTTCTGGACTCGCATTTGACACCCCCCACCCGCTGCCCTATGTTGAGGAAACGCGTGCGGCCGAGGGCTTGCGCCGGCGTATCCACCGAAGGAGAGTGAACATGGGCGCATGCGAACAACGACTGGCCAAGTTCGTTACCGAGACGAATCCCGACACGATCCCACCGGAGTCGTATCGCGCGGCGCTGCAGGCATCGTTCGACTGCATCGGGGTTTCGCTCGCCGGGGCCGCCCAACCGCAGGGCAAGATGATCGTCGATTTCGTCGATGCCCAGGGTGGCAATTCCCAATGCACGATCATCGGCAACAAGCTGCGCAGCTCGCCGTACCTTGCCGCGCTCGCCAACGGAACACTCGGGCACGCGCTCGACTACGACGACATGGGCGGCTTCGGCCATCCCACGGTGGCGCTTCTGCCGACCGCGCTCGCCGTGGGTGAGCAGCTCGGAAGATCGGGTCGCGACATTCTCACCGCCTACGTGCTGGGATTCGAAGTGGCGGTGCATCTCAACAAGGGCTCGGAAAACGTCCAGGGCCTCACCGGCTTTCACTCCACAGCGGTTTTCGGAACCATCTCCGCCACGGCCGTCGCCGCCCGGATGATGGGGCTCACGGCGCAGCAGACGGTGATGGCGTTCGGCCTGGCGGGCTCCATGCCAAGCGGCATCCTGCAGAATTTCGGCTCGTATACGAAGCCGTTGCATGCCGGCATGTCGTGCCGCTCCGGCGTCATGGCCGCATCGCTGGCGAAGCAGGGCTGGTTCGCGACCGATGCGTTTCTCGATAGCCGAGTGGGCTGGGCGCATGCGTACATCGGCGAGAACCGCTACGACCCGGAGAAGATGACGGCCAACCTCGGCAAGGCCTGGCACAGCAAGGACACGATCGTCATCAAGAAGTATCCTTGCTGCGGCTCCAACCATGGTGCGCTCGATTCGCTGATTTCGATGCTGAAGGAGCACGACATCAAGCTCGACGATATCGCACGCGTGGAGGTCGACAACGTGCCCGCGATCTCGCACGTGCTGCTGCACCCCAACCCCGCGCAAGGCTATCAGGGCAAGTTCTCGCTCCACTACAACATCGCCACCGCGCTGGTCGACCGGAAGATCGACATCGACAGCTTCACCGACGCCAAGCTCAATCGTCCGGAGTACCGCGAGGCGCGCGAGAAGACACGCGTCAACGTGATGAGCAATTGGGATCCGGAGTACGAGCACGGGCCGACCTACAACCCGGTCACCATCACGCTCAAGAACGGCGAGCGGCTCAGCAAGCGCACCAACCGGCGCACCATGCACGGCGCTCCGGCCGATCCGCTCTCCGAGCAGGAACTGAAAGACAAGTTCCGCAGCTGCGCGCGCCTGTGCCTGCCCGAAAAGCAGGTGGAAGAAGCGATCGATTCCTGGTGGAGCCTCGACCGCGCGCCCAAGCTCACGGAGGCGTTGAAGTCCGTGACGCCGCGCTGAGACGCATGCGTACAAAGCTTGTCACCATACCACCCTCGAGCGGCAAGCCACGGAACTGCGAACGCCTCCAGAGCCGCATGACGCCGCTGGAAGGCATCGCCCGCGGCGAGATGGCCGTGGCGGAGGGCCGGGTGGTATCGCATGCCAAGGCCAAGGCTCGCATGGCTCGATGGCTGAGATAGTCTGGACGTAGCCCTATGCCAGCGGCAAATACACCCGCCGCCCTTCGCGGCTGGAGATGTGCACGGCTTCGGTGAAATCCATATAGTTCACCGCGTCGGCGAACGACGTTCTGCGCACCGGCTCCTGGCCGCGGATCGCACTGATGAATTCCTCCTCCACGCGCCAGCGGTAGGTCCTGTCCGCCGGGATGGCGATCGGCTGCATCTCCTTGTCACCGCGCTTCCCACCCGACAGGACGAGATTGTCGCGTCCCCGCAGCTCGAGCCGAAGCGTGCCCTCGGATCCGTACAGCCATGCGTCCGGGCCGGGCATGAAGCCGGCCACCGAGCTCAGGTGCAAGCGCGCGATCGCGCCGTTGGCGAGGTCGGCCAGCACTTCGACATGGTCCGGCACCTCGACCGCCCGGCGCTCACCGCGCTCCTGGTCCAGGCGGTACGCAACAGCCACGCGCGTGCGCGCCATGACGGCCTTGGCCGGGCCGACCCAGCGCGAGATGCACTCGTACCAGATGCCCATCGACATGATGTTCATGCCGGAATAATCGCGATTCATGCGCCAGTGCAGCGGCGCATCGCGGTCGAGCCAGCCGCTCGGCACTTTGAGGTCGAGCGACTGCAATTCGCCGATGTAGCCGTCGGCCAGCAAGTGCATCACCATCGGGTCGACCGTGAACGTGGTCGGTCCCGGCACGACCTGGGTCACGAGCCCGGGCCGTGCGCACGAGGCGGCGAGCATCTGGCGCGCTTCGGTCGCGTTCATCGCGATGCGGGCCTCGGTGAGGACGTGCTTGCCGGCGGCCAGCGCCGCGAGCGTGATCGGACAATGCATGTACGGCCAGGTGCCGATGACGACGGCGTCGACGCCCGCATCGTTCACCAGCGCCTGCCAGCTGTCGTGCACGCGCGGGATGGCGAATTCCTTCGCCGCCTGCTCCGACGAGGCGCGCGAGCGGTTCACGACCGACGCGATCTCCACGCCGGCGATCTTCTTCAGGTTCGGAATGTGGTAGCGGCGCGTGTTGGCCCCGGCGCCGACGACGCCGATGCGGATGGGATCGGGCATGACGAATTCCTCTCGAAAGGTAGAACGACCCGCGCATCATAGCCCAGCGCTCAGCGTCCGCCGAGCGCAGCGTTCCGGCACGGCGTCGAGGCGGCATTGCGCACTCGCGGTTTACGCCTCGGAGCGAGCGGCCTATATACTCCGGGTTGTAAGCTATCCGGCGCGCGTGCGAATTGGCGTGCAAGCGCAGGCAGGAATCTGTCCATGATGCGACCATCCATGTGGCTGCCACTGCTGCTTGCGTTCGCAGCAGCGGCCGGCGCGCAATCGTATCCCACCAAACCGATCCGGCTGATCGTGCCGTACACCCCCGGTGGCGATACCGATACCGTCGCACGCCTGATCGCGTCGAAGCTGAGCGGGGCCCTGAAGCAGCAGGTGATCGTCGAGAACCGGCCGGGCGCCGGCAGCCTGATCGGCACCGAGGCCATGCTGCGCGCGCCGGCCGACGGCTACACGCTCGCGATGGGAACGATCAGCTCGCTTGCCGTGCTGCCGGTGACCAAGGTGAACGCGCCGTACGATCCGTTGCAGGACATCGCGCCGATCGTGCTCGCTACGATGGTGCCGTATGTGCTGCACGTCCATCCCTCGATTCCCGCCCGCTCGGTCGCCGAATTGGTCAAGCTCGCCAGAGCGCGCCCGGGCCAGCTGACCTACGGCACGCCGGGAATCGCAACCGGCATTCATCTCACGACGGAATACTTCAGCAGCGTCGCCGGCGTGAAGCTCGTCCACGTGCCTTACAAGGGCAGCTCCAGCGTCGTGGTGGATCTCATTGCCGGGAACATCTCGTGTGCGTTCTCGACCTTCAGCACCACGCGCCAACACCTCAGATCGGGCAGGCTGCGCGCGCTCGCGATCGCGGCCAATACGCGCTCGAAAGATTTCCCCGGCGTACCGACCATGGCCGAGGCCGGCTTCCAGGGCTTCGCAGCCGCCACCTGGCACGGCGTGGTGGCGCGCGCCGAAACGCCCGCGGAGATCGTTGCGAGGCTCAACGCCGAGATCGCCCGCATTCTGAAGTCCGGAGACGTGAATTCCACGCTCGTCACCGCAGGGTTCGATGTCGGCGGTGGCAGCGCCGAGGACTTCAAGCGCTTCGTTGTGAGCGAGATCGAGAAGTGGAAAAAAGTCGCGACGGTCGCGCAGGTGCGCCTGGATTGATGGTGCCGCAAGCAAAGGGGGAAGGAATCATGCCGGCAGGAACAAAAGAAGTCATCGCCAGCGCGCAGCAAGGCAACACGCATCGCCCGTCTGAAGCAGAAGTACGACGAGGCCGCCATCGACAACGGCCTGCGTCTTCGCCCCGACGATTTTCTCGACGAAGTCGAATGGCGCGACCGTATCGATCAGCACTACACGCGCTCGTGGCTCGAGTTCACTTACGGCGGCCTCTTCACGCGCAAGAATCTCGACGACCGAACCCGGCTGCTCGTTACTATCGCGCAGTTCCTGGCGATGAACGAAATGGAGGAGCTCGAGCGCCAGATTCCCAGCGCCTTGGCCGCCGGGGCCACGCCGCGCGAAGTGCTCGAAATCATCCTGCAGTCCACCGTTTACATCGGCTACGTCAAAGCGGGGCGTGGGGCCAAGCTCTGCGTGCGGGTGCTCGAGCGGCTCGGGCGCCTGGATGAGCTCACCGGCACGCAACTGCCGCTGGATGGACGCATGCCGCAGCGCTCGCTCGAGACCGAGCGCGCGAAGTGGACGGCCGCGAAATCGGCCGACGAGGCCGCGTGGCGCGAGCGGATGATCGAAGCGTATGGCTGGAAAGGCGTCAGCACCCGCATCCGCACCCAGAATCACCAGAGCAACGACGGCATCAATACCTACGATCGGCTCGACCCGCACTACCTTCATCTCTGGTACGACTTCATCTACGGCGAGATGTACCCGCGCTCAATCATCGACGATCGTACGCGGCTGCTGATGATGGTGGGCATCTGTCTTGCACTGAACGAGCCGGTGCAACTGGAAAACCACATTCGCGGCGCAATGCTGCTCGGCGCCACCCCGCGCGAAGTACTGGAAGTGATCGTGCATTCCACCGCCTATTGCGGCATGCCCACAACCGTGCAGACGGTACGCGTGCTGGAGCGCGTCGCCCGGGAAGAAGACCGTCTCGCCGAGCTCGGTGGCGAATCGCGTTAGGCGTCTTGCTGGTCCGATCGGCGGCCAAGCGTAGAATCGCTCGGCAACGGCTCGTTGCATCGGCATCGATGCGGCGCGCAGCCGCTCTCTTGGCGAAAGGGGACAATCGATGAAATCGCTCCGCCGGCATCTTGCCTGCATCATGGCTCTCGTCGCCATGGGTCTCGTCGCACTGGCATCGATATTCGGCGCGCACGCCGCCGAATATCCGGTCAAGTCGACCCGGCTGATCGTTCCGTTCTCGCCCGGCGGCTCCAACGACATCATGGCGCGAATCGCCGCGCAGAACTTCACCGCAGGCCTCGGCCAGCAGGTGATCGTGGACAACCGGCCGGGCGCGAGCGGCATCGTCGGCACCGAGCTCGCGGCCAAGGCGCCGCCGGACGGGTATACCCTGCTCATGATGAGCCTTACGTTCACGGTCAATCCCAGCCTGTATCGCAAGCTGCCGTACGACACATTGAAGGATTTCATTCCCGTCAGCCTGATCGCCTCGGCGCCCTTGATGCTGGTTGTGAACCCGGCGCTGCCGGTGAAGTCGTTGAAGGAACTCATCGACTATGCCAAGGCCAATCCCGGCAAGCTCAATTTCGGTTCCGGCGGCCGCGGCACTACGCCTCACCTCGCCGGCGAAATGCTCAAGGCGATGGCCGGGCTGCAAATGACGCACGTGCCCTACAAGGGCGGCGGGCCGGCGCTCGCCGATCTCGTCGGCGGCCAGATCCAGCTCATGCTCGAGAACATCCCGAGCACGCTGCCGTTCGTGAAGGCGGGCAAGCTGCGCGCGCTCGCGGTTTCGGGCAAGAAACGCTCGCCGCTCGTGCCCGACCTGCCGACGCTGGACGAAGCGGGACTGAAGGGCTACGAGATCGTCGGCTGGAACGGATTGTTTTTCCCGGCCGGCACGCCGCCGGCGATCGTCAAGACCATCCATGCGCAGACGGTGAAGATGCTGGCGCAGCCCGATGTGAAGGAGCGGCTTGCGACGCTCGGCGCCGAACCCGTCGGCAACTCGCCCGCCGAGTTCGCCGCTTTCGTCCGCGCCGAGATCGCCAAGTGGGCGCGCATCGTCAAGCAGGCCGGGCTGAAGGCGCAATGATCGACGTGTGACGGGAGCGCTCGACGCTCGCCAATTTCACGTACGGACCTCGCTCGTCGCGAGGCGAATGCCGTATGGCCTGTATCGCGACCGTACGCCGCGCGTGAACTCCCGTCGAGATCGCGAGTCACCAGCTTTGCGACACCTGGAAACGTTTGGACTACGCGTCTGCCATTCCAACCGACGAGGAGGCCAGGACATGAACCCATGCATCGCACACGCCAAGAGCACGCTGTTTCGTACGGTTGCAACATTCGGCTTCGCGGCGCTGATCGCGCTGGCTGCCGCGACAGAAGCGGCCGTCGCGGCGGCGGATTTTTCCGGCAAGCAGATCACGGTGATCGTTCCCTTCAGTGAAGGCGGCGGGACGGATGGCTACAGCCGTCTCATGGCGCCGTATTTCGAGAAGTATCTCCCCGGCCATCCGACGATTCAGGTCGTCAATCGGCCGGGCGGCGGCGGTCTTACCGGCGTCAACTTCTACGACGCGACGGCCAAACCGGACGGTATCACGGTGCTCGCGCTTTCGACCTCCGCGCTGATGAACTACGCGCTGGGCGACAAGCGCGCACGCTTCGAGATGAAGGACTTCGTGCCGGTCATCCTTTCTCCGCGCAGCAGCGTGCTGTACCTACGCGGCAGTCTCGGTATCCAGGACGAACCGACGCTGAAGGCGAAGATCGATAAACTGCGCAAGATGGGCGCTGAGAAGCTCGTCTACGGCGGCAAGACGCCCACGTCGAGCGGTCTCACGTACACCATCGCGCTGGATCTGCTCGGGATCGACGTGAAGATGGTGTTCGGCCTGGGCGGCAATGGGCCGATGGCGCTCGGATTCGAGCGCGGCGAGTTCACCATAAACTCCGACAATGTGCTGGCATATCTCAACCAGCGCAAACACATGATCAAGAGCGGGCTGGCGGTTCCACTCTTTACCTTCGGCGTCATGAACGAGGACGGCTCGATCAGCCGCGATCCGGCCCTGCCCGACGTGCCCTCGTTCAACGAGGTTTACGAGGCCTACTACGGCAAGCAGCCCTCGGGCGCCGACTACGAAGCCTGGAAGTCCCTCATGTCCATAAGCGTGCCGCTGTCGAAGTCTTGGAACCTCAAGGCCGACACGCCACCCGAGATCGTCAAAGCCTGGCGCGACGCGGCGAGAAAGGTGTACGCCGAGGTCAGCAAGAGTCCCGCCGGCCAGCAAGTCTTCGGTCCGTACAAGAATCTCTTCGGCGATGCCGCAACCGCCATCTTCCGGGAAAACACCACGCTGAACCCCGCAGCCGCCAAGTGGCTCACGGCGTACTTGAAAGACAACTTCAACGTCACCATCGCGGCGAGGACCGACTGACGTCCGGGTAGAAAGTACTCGCGCAAGCGAGGAAAAGGGGATCCGGCTCTCGAGTCAGGCTCGATCTTCGACTGCCGCCTGTGTCGTTGCGGCAAGCCGAAGCAATCGAGCCTGATCTCTTGCACCTTACTTTTTGCTTTCTTCTTTCCCGCCACGCTCTGCCGCGTGGCCTATGCAGCGCACTGCAACGTCATTTTCTCCGCGTAACGGCACCGGTTTGCAACAGCACATGCTGCATTGCTCGAGCCGCGCCAGCATGACGTACGGACTCGCGCCCAATCGGGATAGCGAGGAGAGTGGAAATTGCTCACGTGCATTTACGGATGCCCGAGCCGAACGCGTTGTCCTATTCTGCTGACATGCAGCTCGCGCGCGACTCGCGGGTTCGCAGGCAGGGTCTGCTTGGCTAACGAGGATTCACCGAGCGTGCGATCCGATCGCTGGCGAGTGCCGTATGGACTGCACCGCGATCGGGCATGGGACGCGAACCCCGATAGCAGATTACGAGTCATCAGTGTTTTCATCATCAGCCTTTTCAGCATCCGTCCTTCACACGCAAAGCATTCGTCGCATACATCGCAAAGCTATGCGTTGGCCATTCCATCAAAGGAGACGCGGATATGAATCCATGCACCAGACTCGGCACCGGGCTGTTTGCCACCGCTGCCACACTAGCCTGTTCGGCATTGCTTGCATTTGCGCTCATGACTACGACAGGCACGGCGGCGGCGGCGGAAGTCGATTTTTCCGGCAAGACGATCCACGTGATCGTTCCCTTCAGTGAAGGCGGCGGCACCGACGGCTACAGCCGCCTCATGGCGCCGTACTTCGAGAAACACCTGCCCGGCAATCCCACCATCCTGGTCGTCAATCGACCGGGCGGCGGCGGTCTTACCGGCGTCAACTACTACGACGCGACGGCCAAGCCGGACGGCCTCACGGTGCTCGCGCTTTCGACCTCGGCCCTTTCGAACTACATGCTCGGCGACGAGCGCGCGCGCTTCGACATGAAGGATTTCGTGCCGATCATCCTTTCGCCGCGCGGCATCACGCAGTATGTGCGCGGCAGTCTCGGCATCCAGAAGGAGCCGACCTTGAAGGCGAAGATCGAGAAGCTGCGCCAGCTCGGAGCCGACAAGCTCGTATTCGGCGGCAAGACCCCGACCTCCGGCGGCCTCGCGCTGAACACCGCGTTGAGTCTGCTCGGCATCGAAGTGAAGGCCGTGTTCGGCCTGGGCGGTAATGGCCCGATGGCGCTGGGTTTCGAGCGCGGCGAGTTCAACATGAACTACGACAACACGCTGTCGTTTATCAACAACCGGGCCTCCATGATCAAGAGCGGCATGGCGGTGCCGCTGTACACCTTCGGCGTCCTGAACAAAGACGGCACGATCAGCCGCGATCCGGCCCTGCCCGACGTACCCACGTTCAACGAGGCTTACGAGGCCTACTACGGCAAGAAGCCCTCGGGCAAGGGCTACGAAGGATGGAAGTCGCTCATGGGCGTGAGCGTGCCGCTGTCGAAGTCGTGGAACCTCAAGGCCGAAACGCCGCCCGAGGTCGTCAAAGCCTGGCGCGACGCCGCCCTCAAGGTGTACGCCGAGGTCAGCAAGAGTCCCGCCGGCCAGAAGGTCTTCGGTCCGTACAAGAACCTCATCGGCGAGGCCGCGGTCGCCATCATGCGGGAAAACACCACGCTCGAACCCGAATCCGCCAAGTGGCTCTCGGCGTACGTGAAAGACCACTACAACGTCACCATCGCGGCGAGAACATCCGACTGACGCCGCACTAGAAGAAGCGCACGCCCAGCGAGCCCGGCAAAGCATGCCGGGCTCGCACGCGTCGAAACCCTCTGCCTCCATCCTGTCCGCCCGCGCGGGTCCGGCAGTCGTCGCGCTCTCGTTTCGCCCGCGAGTCGGCGAACGGCGCGCGCCTCGTGCCCGCTTCACGGCGCATGAAAGTCGGGAAAACCCATGATCGATATCATCCTGGCAGCCCTCGCTCAGATGTTCACGCCGGAGCACTTTTTTTTTCTGAGCATCGGAACGTTCCTTGGCCTGATGATCGGCCTGCTGCCCGGCCTGGGCGGAACGGCGATGATGGCACTGCTGCTGCCGTTCGTGTTCGGCAAGGATCCGGGACCGGTGCTGGCAATGATGATCGGGCTGCTGGCCGTCAACAACACCGCCGACACCTTTCCGGCGGTGCTCATGGGCATTCCCGGCAGCTCCTCCTCGCAAGCGACCATCCTCGACGGCTTTCCCATGGCCAAACGCGGTGAGGCGGCGCGGGCGCTGGGCGCCGCGTTCTCCGCCTCGCTCATCGGCGGGCTGTTCGGCGCCCTGGTCCTCACCCTGGCGGTCCAGTTCGCGCGCCCGATCATCCTCGGCATCGGTTTCGGCGAGATGCTGATGCTGATCATCCTCGCACTCACGATGATCGGCATGATGACCGGGGCGAGCCCGCTCAAGGGGCTCGCCACCTGCGCTTTCGGTCTGCTGCTGGGCTCGGTCGGCACTTCGCGCGCCACCGGCGAGTACCGCTTCGATTTCGATACCATTTACCTGAGCGACGGCATTTCGGTGGTGATCGTCGGGCTCGCCATGTTCGCGATCCCGGAGATCGTGGAGATCCTGCGCACGCGCGTGCGCATCTCCTCGACCCAGAAGCTCGGCGCCGGCACCTTGCGCGGATTCTTCGAGACGCTGCGGCATTTCGGGCTGGTCCTGCGCTGCTCTTCCATCGGCACGATGCTGGGCGCGTTGCCGGGCATGGGCGGCCCGATCATCACCTGGATCGCCTATGGGCACATGGTGCAGACCACCAAGGATCGCGACAACCTCGGCAAGGGCGACATCCGCGGCGTGATCGCGCCCGAGTCGGCCAACAATTCGGACAACGGCGGTCAGCTCATCCCGACGCTCATGTTCGGCATCCCCGGCTCCGCGAGCATGGCGTTGTTCCTCGGCGCGCTCATCCTGATGGGCATCGAGCCCGGCGTGGGCATGATGACCCGTCACCTCGATCTCACCTTCGTCATCGTCTGGTCGCTGGCGCTCGCCAACGTCCTCGGCGCGGGCATCTGCCTCATCCTTGCCAAGCCGATCGCGCGGCTCACCCTGGTGCCTTTCGCGCTGCTCGCGCCGTTCATGATCGGGATCATCTATTTCGCGGCTTACCAGGTCACGCGCGTCTGGCCCGACCTGATCACGCTGTTCGTGCTCGGCGTGCTGGGGGTGTACATGAAGCGCTTCGGCTGGTCGCCGCCGGCGCTGCTGATCGGCTTCGTGCTGTCGCCGCGGCTCGAAGTGGTGCTTTACCAATCGATCCAGGTCTACGGCTACAGCTTCCTGGAGCGCACCGGCGTGCAAATCATTCTCGCGCTGATCGTTCTGTCCATCTTCGTGGCGGTGCGCGTGCGGCCGCGGCGCGCGCCGCTTACCCCGGACGGGCCGCACGCGCCCGTCGGGCTTGGACCGCAGCTGTGCTTCCTCGCCGTGGTCTTCGCCTGCGCCGTATACGTGGCCTACGTGTCGTTCGGACTCACGTTCCTGGGCGGTGTCTTTCCGCTGTCGGTCGCGCTGATCGCGCTTGTCCTACTGGGTACGATGTTCGTTGTCTTCCTGCGCAAGAAGAAGGCACCGTCCTACCTCTTCTACGACAGCGAGCGCGGGTTGCAAGGCGAGGACAAACCGCTGTATAGCGACTGGCACTACCAGGCGTGGATGCTGGGCATGCTCGGCGCCATCGGCCTGGTCGGCTTCGTGCTCGGCATCTACGCATTCATCACCACGTTCCTGATCATCAAGGGGCGAACCAAATGGTATAAGGCCGCGCTGGCCGCTTCGGGCTCCATCGTCCTGTTCGCCTTCTTGAGCCACATGCTCGGGCTCGAGTACCCGAGGGGCATTCTGCAGTGGCTGCTGCCGATGCCGTGGCCGTTCGACTGATCGCCGTCCCAGTTCTTGCCTTGCGCATGCCGGTGTAGACTCTGAGCGGGTCAGCGCACGCGCAATTCACGAGGGTCAGCACGGATATGGGGTCAGGTCTTGCATCTTGCAGCGGGATGCAAGCTGCAAGCCCCCAAGGCGGATGCGATCGCCGCTGCAAGATGCAAGACCCCCAAATGTAAGACCCCCATCGGGAGGCATGGTGTCGATCAAGCAGTTGCTCACGGCAGTGATCTTGTTCTCGGCAGCAATCGACGGCTACGCACAGGCGTTTCCGTCGAAGGGCGTGAGGCTCATCCTGCCTTTCCCGACCGGCTCGGGCTTCGTCATCGGCCAGGTTCTCTCCGACGGCTTACGCGACACGTTCAAGCAAGGCATCACCGCCGAGCCTCGCCCCGGCGCCGGCGGCAGCATCGCGCTCGAAATGGTCGCGAAAGCGCCGCCCGATGGTCATACGCTGCTGGTCGCCTCGCCGATACTGACGATCGCTCCGATCGTGCGCCCGAGCCTCAAGCTCGATGCGTTGCGCGACTTCGCGCCCATCACCCTGATCGGCAACATCGCCAACCTCATGGTCGTTCACCCGGTAGTGCCGGCGAGGAACATCCGCGACTTCATCAAGGAAGCGCGCGCGCATGGGGGCAAGCTCACCTACGGCTCGTCGGGGCAGGGATCGACCAACCACCTGGTCACGGAGCTCTTCTGCATCCTCGCAAAAGTGAAGTTGACGCAGGTGCCGTACAAGTCGGCGACCTTCGCCGTGCTCGACCTCGTGCGCGGCGACGTGGACGTGGTCATCGGGGCGAAGACGAGCGTCGCCCAGTTCATTCCGACCAACAAGCTGCGCGTCATCGCCACCCTGGGCACGAAGCGCGAGCCCGATCTGCCCGACGTACCCACGGCGATCGAGCAGGGCATGCCAGAGCTCGTGGCCGTCAACTACTACGGCATTCTCGCGCCCGGCGGCACGCCGCCGGAGATCATCGATACCCTGTACCGCGAGATCACGCGCGTATCGAAATCCGAAGCTGCGCGCCGTGCGTACGCCAAGGCCGAGCTCGACCTCGTGCTAAATACACCCGCGCAATTCACCGAGTTCATCAAGCAGGACAGCGCGAAATGGCGGCGGGTCGTGCGTGAAGCGAACGTGAAGCTCGAGTGACGGCATCGACATCCGACTCGAACAGTGAATCGAACTACCCTGGAATGCCTCACACCCTCGATCCTCCCTCCTCCCTCACCCCCAGCCCCTCTCCCTAAGGGAGAGGGGAGCGAAGAATTGCCTGCAGGAGAAATGAAATGACTGCGGTACTGGAAGACAATCTGGCGGCGCGCATGAAGGCACGCGTCGGGCGTCATGCCGACAAGGTGCACGACTGGGACGCGTTTCCCGCAAGCCGCGGCTTTCCCGAGCTGGCGCGCTCGCAGATCCGTTACATCGGCGCGGGCGGCTCGCCGAAGATCGACGACCCCTCCACACTCACGCCCGATCACTTCACGCTGAGCATGGTGCACCAGCCGGTCGGCAAATACGGGGCATCGCACGCGCACGAGGTCGAAGAAGCGTTTCTCGTCATCGAGGGCGTACTCACCGTCGGCTGGGAATGGGAGGGCGAAGTCATCCTCGCGCGGCTCGGTCCCAAAGACATGGTGCTGCAGGCAAGCAACATCGCGCACGGCTTCAGGAACGACGGGGTCGAGCCCGTGCTGGTCTCCATCATGCTGGGAAGCGCGCGCCCGAACCCGCCGCAATACGTCTGTCACCCGAAGACGCACAGTCCCGAAATCGCCAGGGCCTTCGGTGCACAGCCGGGCAAGACGTATCTGCTGTCCCGGGAAAGCAGCGACCCGCGGCATCGCCTGCTCGCGCAGCACATCGTGCGCTACAGCCAGCAGAAGCCGCAGTGGCACGAAGCGGGGTTCGGCAAGCTCACCTATATCGGCGAAGGCGGCGCGCCTGCCGGCAGCTATCGCAAGGATCTCGTGTCCCTGCCGCGCGGGGCCGGCGTGCGCGCCTACGAACGTTCGGTCGAGGAGGCCTACCTGGTCCTCGAAGGCTGCATTACCGGCGGCTGGGAGGACAACGGCGTCATCGTCGAACAACGCCTCGGGCCGAAAGACCTCATCCTGAATCCGCCGGGCCAGCCGCACTATTTCAGGAACGACGGCTTCGGCGACGCGCAGTTCATGATGATCGTCGGCGAGCCCGTACCCGAGAACGTGCGCTTCCGGGCCGCGTGATGCGGTTGGGCTAGCGCTCGATCTTGATGCCGACCGTCTTGATGAGCTTCTCCCACTTGGCGATATCGTCGCGAATGAAGCGGGTGAATTCGTCCATGCCCATGGTCTTTGGATCCGCACCGACCTCCATGAGCTTGTCGCGCACGGCTGGCGTCTTGACCGCCGCCACGATCGCATCGTGCAGCTTCTTGACGATTGCAGGCGGCGTCTTGGCCGTCACCAGCAATCCGTAATAGTTCGTCATCTCGACGCCGGGATAGCCTGCTTCCTTGGTGGTCGGCACATCGCGAAAGTACTGCGAGCGCTGCTTCGCCGCCACTGCGAGGGCGCGCAACTTGCCCGATTTCACGTAGGGAGAGATGACCGGCAGGTCGACGAACATGCCGTTGATCTGACCGCCAAGCAGATCGGCTACCGCGGGTGCGGCGCCCTTGTAAGGCACGTGCGTGATCTTGATGTGCGCCTCGTGGAGCAGCATCTCGAGCAGCAGGTGCAAGGTGCCGCCGGTCCCGGCCGAGCCGAACGTGATCGAAGCGGGCTTGGCTTTCGCCAGGGCGACCAGATCCTGCAGGGTCTTGACGGGCATCGACGGGTGCACCACCAGCAGGCTTGCGGTGGTCATGATCGGCGACAGCGCCTGCAGGTCGCGCAGGGTGTCGTAGGGCGGTTTCCTGTAGGTGACCATGTTGATCGCGGCCACGCTCGCGGTGGCCATCAACAGGGTATAGCCATCGGGCGGTGCGTGCGCCACCACTTCGGCGCCGATGATGCCGTTGGCGCCGGCACGATTGTCGACCACGACGGGCTGACCCAGAAGCTCGGTCAGCCGCGGCGCAATATTACGCGTCGTGATATCGGTCGGACCGCCGGCCGAGAACGGCACGACGATACGAATCGGCTTGCTGGGGTATGACTGAGCCTGAGCGCCCACCGTACCAAGCAGCGTGATCGCCATCGCAGCCCATCTCAATCGGTATCGCATGCACTTTCCCCTCTGAACGTGAACATGGCGAATTGCGTGTGCTCGAATCGGGAATGGCAGCGAGCATAATCGAACGGCCCTGAGTGGTCACGGGGTCCTCTCGTACGCGGCACTTCTCCGCCGCTCGCCGTACGGACCTTATCGGCTTGCCGGACGGCGAGCAATCGGTGACGATCGAGTCCACATTTTGATCACCAGGAGCGTCCCACTCTCGAGAATCGGCTTTCCCTCAGAAATTCCATTCGTTCACGACCACACAGACGGGTGTCCGGCGCCTGCTTCAGGCAGCCGCAATTTCCACTTGTTCACGGAGGAAATATGCACCAAGTCGAATTGGGGTCCACTCGCGTCGCTGCAGCCTTGATCGTTGCCTGCGCCGCGCTTCCTGCCGCTCCCACGGCACACGCACAAAACTATCCGAACCGTTCCATCCGCCTCATCGTGCCCTTCCCGCCCGGCGGCCAGACCGACAATGTCAGCCGGCAACTGGGCAATGCCCTCGCATCGAAGCTCGGCCAGCAAATACTCATCGACAACCGCTCGGGCGCGTCGGGGACGATCGGCAGCACGGAGGCCGCAAACGCGCAAGCCGACGGCTACACGCTACTGATGGGCACCGCGTCGACCCACGCGATCAATCCGACGTTCATGACCACGATCGCGTACGACGCGGTGAAGGATTTCTCGCCGGTCATCGCGCTCGCCACCGGGCCGATGACGATCTCGGTTCATCCGAGCGTGCCGGCACGCTCGCTGGAACAATTGATCAAGGACGCGAAGGCGCACCCGGACAGGTATCTCTACGGAACGGCCGGCGTGGGCAGCATCAACCACCTCGGCGGCGAGATCTTCAAAACACGCGCGGGTGGATTGAAGATCGTCCACGTGCCTTACAAAGGCGCCGGCCCGGCCGTGGCGGACCTCATGGGCGGCCAGATCCCCATGATCTGCTCTTCGCTGAGCAGCGTCATACCGCATCATCGGTCGGGCCGTGTGCGAACCCTTACCGTGCTCAAGGAAGAGCGCTCGCAAGGTGCGCCGGAAATTCCGACCGCGGCCGAAGCTGGCCTGGAAGGCGCGGTCGCCTATACGTTCAACATGATCTTCGTGCCGGCAGGGACACCGTCCAGCGTGATCGATCGCCTGAGCGGAACGATGCAGCAGATCATGTCCGACCGGACCTTCACGCAGGCGCTGGTCAAGCTGGGCGTGGATCCGATCCTGAAATCGGACCCCAAGATGGCCGCGGCGATGCTGAGAACCGAGATCGCACGCTACAGGCCGGTGATCCACGCGCTGGCGTTGAAGCGGTAAGGAAGCTGTGGGGCGCGCGACCAAGGTCCGCGCCCCACGCAATCCGTCCCGATCGGCCGCTGGGGGTGCGAACGAGCGCGCACGCGGTCGAGGAAACCCTCGCTGACGTTGCGATGGAAGTGCCATAGGTTTCGGAAATCGCAATCAGGACATTCGCGGAGGGGCATATGGTGACGACTGCGTGGACTGAGCACGGACGATGCGTGGTTACCGCGCGATCCCATAGCGTCAGCGGGAACGGTAAAGCGCCCGATTGCCGCACCGCGTTGCGGGCTCTCTTGTTCGGCGCGATGCTGCTCGCGAGCATGCCCGCGCAGAGCGGCGTCGTGCAGCAGGTCGAAGCGCGCTTCACGCCGAGCGCCGGCGTCGAGGTCGTCGACAGCGACGAGATTTTCGGTACGACGAGCGGGGACATCAATCAGGACGTCCTGGCCCAGATCGGTTTGCCCGGCCGATACACCGTGACCGCGGCCGCCGGTCGCTTCGGTCAGGTTGGCCTGCAGGTCGGGAACCTCAGCGCCGGCACCGGAAGCACGCTCATGGCACAGGTGCTGGTCGGCAGCGACGAATTCGTCAACATCTCCGGCGCGCCGGCGCGAGTCCGGACGCAGTTCATCGTCGATGGCGGGCGGCTGCTCGATGCGTTTTCCACCAATACGAGCGTCACGTTCGACCTTCAGGTCGGTGCGGAAAACAGGGGTGCGGCCGAGCCGTTGCCGGATTTCCTCCTCCCCGGCTTTGCAGAAGTCACGGCAGCTGTCGGCTTCCTTGCTGCGGGCGGCGGCCGTTATACCGCCACGCTATCCACCGATGCCGGCGGCAATCGCAGCTTCACGAGCTCGTTCGTCGGTGGGCTCGACCTGGGAGCCACGTTCGACGGCATCCGCGAGGTGGAGATTCCGTTGAGTCTGCAGACGCTGGAGCTCGGCACGCTGCAGCCCAACGATCGCCTGTTGATCGGCTACCTGGCGACCATAACCATCACACAGAACGGAGGTGCCGAAGGCCTCAGCGGCACGTTCTCCGATCCCTTCACCCTGACCGGCGAGCCGAATCCGATATTCGCTCTCGGCGGAGTGGTGCTGACGCCGATTCCGGAGCCGCATGTCGCCACGATGCTGGTCGCGGGTCTGCTCGTGATCGGTTGCGCGCACTACCGGCGGCTCCGGCCTGGCGCAACCGGACTGCCGAACGCGAGCGCGCTGCCCTAATCGAACATGAGCACGGTGCGCGCGACTTCGCCCGCCTTCATTGCCCGAAACGCCTCGTTGATATCCGAGAGCCGCCCGCGCCGGCTGATCATCGAATCGAGATCGAGCCGCCCCTGGCGATAGAATTCGAGATAGTTCGGTATGTCGGTGCGAAACTGATTCGAGCCCATGCGCGAGGTCTGTACCTTGCACTCGGGCCGGATCGCGAGCCAGGGAAACTCGATGGTCGCATCCGGCGGCAGCACACCGCAGATGGTTGCCGTGCCACGAATCGCAAGGCTTTCGATTGCCTGCCGGCAAAGCTTGGAGAGACCGACCGCCTCGAATGCATGGTCCACGCCCAGCCCGCCGGTCAAGGCGCGAATCGCCTTCACGGGATCGTCGCGGCTCGCGTTCACCCGATGCGTTGCGCCCACGCCCTTGGCCATCTCCAGTTTCGAGTCGAACTGATCCACCGCAATGATCTGCCGCGCGCCGCCGATGCGCGCGCCCTGCACGATCGACAGGCCGACGCCGCCGCAACCGAACACGGCCACCGTCTGCCCGGCGCGCATGCCCGAGGAACGCAGCGCCGCGCCCACGCCCGTCAGCACACCGCAACCCACCAGCGCCGCGCGGTCGAACGGAATGTCGGTGTCGATCTTCACCACCGAGTTCTCGTGCACCAGCATTTTCTCGGCGTAGCTGCCCAGCCCGCCGAACTGGCGCACCAGGCCGCCCGCCTGCGACAGGCGCGGGGCCTCCGATTCCGCCCGCGTGGCGATGCCGCCGGTGCACACGTTGGGATGGCCGCTCAGGCATTGCGGACAGGTGCCGCAGAAACCGGACAGGCAGGCGACGACGTGGTCGCCGACCTTGACCGCGGTGACATCCGAGCCGACGGCTTCGACCACGCCGGCGCCCTCGTGGCCCAGCACGAACGGCCGGTCGGTCGGATAGCGCCCCAGGCCTTCGATGACATGCAGATCGCTGTGGCAGACGCCGGTCGCGACCGTGCGCATGATGATCTCGCGCCCGCGCGGCTGGTCCAGCTCGACCGTCTCGATCGTGAGTGGTTCGTGGACCTTGTGAAAGACGGCGGCCTGAATCTTCATGCGATGTTCTCCCATAACGAATTTCATTTGCTGGCGCAACACGGCATCTGGCACAACGATGCGTCCAGCGCAGAGCGATGCCGGTAAGCGACCCGCGTTGGAGTATGTCTTTTCGCCTCCACGCAGGTCAATGCGAACGCGCCTGCCAACGGTCGGCCGGTGCCTGCGCAACTCCCGGTTCCCAGCCTCCACCAGGTCGCGCCGACGCACGCGTGCGGGAGCTACTTTATCTCCAGATTCGCCTGCTTGACGATATCCCCCATGCGTTTCGACTCGCTCTTGCGAAACGCGTCGAGCGCAGCGCGCGAGCCGCCGAGGATTTCGATGCCGAGCGTCTTCAGTTGTTCGCCGAATTGAGGCTCCTCCATCGCTTTCACGATTTCGGCGCTCAACTTGTCCAATATGGCAACCGGCGTTGCCTTCGGGGCGATGATGCTGTACCAGCCGAAGTTCTCGAAACCAGCAATGGTGTCGGAGATCGGGGGGACGTCGGGCAGCAGTGGCGCAGGTTTCGTACTGCTGACGCCGAGTGGCCTGACGCGTTTGCCCTGAATGAAGGGCAACGCGGCCGGAACGACCGCGAACGTGGTGTGAATCTCCTGCCCCGCTACGTCCGCGAGCGCCTGCGCGATGCCTTTGTACGGCACGTGCAGCATTTTCGTGTCCGCCATGTGCAGGAAGTAGACCATGCAGAGGTGTTCGCCGCCGCCAGGGCCGGCCGAGCCGTGACTTAGCGACGTCTTCTTCGAATGCTGGATCAGATCAGCGACCGACTTCGCGGGCACCTGTGGATTGACTACCAGTACGTAGGGCACGCTGCCGATCAGCGCGACCGATGCGAAATCTCTCTCCAGGTCGAACTTCAGGTTCGGATATACCTTCGTGGCGATGAAAAGCTGCGAGGTCATCATGAGCAACGTGTAGCCATCGGGGGCGGAGCGTGCGGCGATCTCCGCGCTGACCGCACCCGCGAGGCCGGGGCGTGCGTCCACGACGATACGCTGCCGCCATGCCTTGTACAGCCGCTCGGAAAGGACGCGGGAGATGATGTCCGGCCCGGACCCCGGCGCGCTTCCGATCACGAGCCGGATCGGACGTTCCGGATAATTGGATGCAGGCTGCGCAGCGAGTACCGACGTCGCGAGCGCGAGCCAAGCTGCAATTGCGGAGCTGCTCTTCACCATGGCGCCTCCTCTCCTCGTGTAGGTACTGGGGGTAAGACTCCTCTCGATCGATTCCCGCCTGGACAACAGCTAGCGCGCGTGCCGCATATTATCTACGCGCGCCGTGCGGGACATGCAAACCTTTCGCACAGGCCGGTCTTACGCAAGAACCGGCAAATTGTCCGCGCAATATCTAAGATCGGGGCCGACGGTTTATCTTCGCCAGCCATCCACACTCCCCGCCTGTGGCCGGCTCGAACTCACCCACCGGCGGCAACGAGACAGCGAGGGAATTCATTCGGATGATGCGCACTCGGCAATGATGCGCTCGGACTGCTGGACGCATTCGCGCTGCGATGTCTCACCGGCCGCTATCCAGCCTCCGAGCTCGACGTGCGTCCGAGCCGCAAGCGCAGCGGCACCCTCGCCGCTACTGACTGAGGATTTCTCCCGGCCGGTAGAGCTGGCGCCGTTCCGACAGGCTCTTGCGCGGCTGCCGGCACGCCTCGCCGAACCTTCCTTGCACCTGCGGATTGCGGGCGTAGCCCCAGGCGCCCGTTTGCGTGTCGAGCCAGTATTGACCGTTCGGAATTTGGGTGCAGGCGCGCCGCTCCAGGTAGGCCACCTGCGCATCGCTCATGCGTTCGCCATTGACGATCACCCAGCGACTTTGCGCGCTGGCGGGCGTACCTGCGGCAAGCCAGCCGACGAAGACGAACATCGATGCACGGGCAGGACTCATGATCGGCCTCCACTCGGGTGGAACGAGCGGGCGCTCGACTGCAATCTCGGGCGCGGACTCGTCGGACGCCTTTCCGATTCGTCGGCGAACTCAGGCTGCACCTTACGACGAGAACGCGCCGTGTGAGAACGCTAACTCCATTCGCCGGGAAGGCGATAATGACTATTTCACCGATCCGACAATTGCCGCGCCTGGGCGATGGCGTTCACTTGGCACGAGGAGGCGAAGATGGGAATCGATTTCGAGAAGGGTGGTGTGGCCGATGTCGGGGACGGGGTGTTCGTCTACGTGGGCCCCGACGGCGATTCCAACAACGGCATCGTGCTGACCGGCGAGGGCACGATCTCCATCGACAGCTTCGTCAGGAACTACGCGGGTCTGACCGCGGCGCTCGAGCGCGTGAGCGACCGGCCGGTGCGCTTCGCCATCAACACCCACGACGACGCGGATCACTTCTCGATGAACCACTTCTTCCGGCGCCAGGGCGCGGTGATCATGGCCTCGGAAGCGTGCCGATCGCGAATCGAGACGAAGATGCGCATGCCATCGTGGGTCGAGGATCTGCGCCGGCGCAACCCCGCGCTCGCTCACGAGCTCACTTCGCCCGAGGAACTGGTGCCGCACGTCGGTGTGGCGGATCGCGCCACGCTGAAGATTGCCGGCGAAAGAATCGAGTTGCTGCACTTCGGTCACGGGCATTGCCCCGGCGACCTGGTCGTCAACGTTCCCGAGCGCGGCGTCCTGTTCGCAGGCGACCTTCTATTCGCCGGCGTGCATGGGCGGCTCAAGACCGCGGACATCGATTCGCTCATCGCCATGCTGGAGCGTCTTGCCGGAATTCCTTGCCAGACGGTGATCCCGGGGCACGGTATGCCGGTCAAGGGCGTCGGCAAGCAGGCGATCGATATCTACCGGGATTACCTCGTGGTGCTGCGGGCACGCATCACCGAGCTCATCGGCAACGGCGTGACGCCGGATCGTATTGCCGCCGAGTTGGAAGGCTGGAAGTACGGCAACTGGGGTCGCGCGGAGCTGTTTCCGGTGTGTGCCGAGCATGTCTACAAGGACGTCGCCTGGCACATGCGTTTCAGCCTCGACAACCCGGCTCAGATCATGACGCGCGCCTGAGGTGCGATCGTTCCGGGTGAACCGGGACGCCACACGATCTTTGCCCTCCTCCGCCCACGCGCGAGAACCGGGTGAAACCGCTTGTTCGTGTGCTATACGGGGAATCGCACTCCGAACGCATCCTCGAATACGCGCCGCCCTTCGGGCGTAAGGCAGCTTAATACAATCGCTGCCGCAATGCTTCGGCCGCCGCCGAAACAACGCTCCCCGCGACCGGCGCACAGTACGTCCGCGTGGCGAGCTGGAGGGCGAAGACATGGCGGTCGAAAGGCGTAACGCCGGATTCTACGGATGGCGGGTTGTCCACGCCGCATTCCTGCTGGCAGTATTCGGTTGGGGTATGGGCTTCTACGGTCCGCCGGTATTCCTCGGCGTCATGGGGCAATCGGGCAGCTGGTCCGTCGCGCTCGTTTCGCTGGCGGTCAGTTTTCATTTCGTAGCGGGCGCCGTCACTGGCGCGAAGCTCCCGATACTCCACCGCCGCTTCGGCATAGCGGCGGTGACGAAGGCGGGTGCGCTCTCGATGTCGGCCGGTGTCCTGGGCTGGTCGGTGGTGGAGTCGCCGCGGCAGCTTTTCCTTTCCGCGCTGCTGAGCGGGGTCGGATGGGGGACGATGAGCGCAGCGGCCCTCAATGCGATCGTCTCGCCATGGTTCGTGCGCGCACGTCCGGCCGCGCTCGGCATGGCATACAACGGCGGCAGCGTCGGCGGTATCGTGTTCTCCCCACTGTGGGTTGCCGCGATCGGCGCATTGGGGTTTCCAGCAGCGGCGTCCGTAGTCGCGGCAATCATGCTCGTTACGATCTGGGCATTGGCGGACAAAGTGTTCTGCCACACGCCCGAAACGATGCGCTTGAAACCCGACGGCATCGAACCCGGCGACTCGATCTTTTCCGTCACCTCGCCGTCCGCAAGACCGTTGCCCGGTGCGCGGCTGTGGCGTGATCGCAAGTTCCTCAGCTTGGCCGCCGGGATGAGTCTGGGACTGTTCGCGCAGATCGGCCTGACGGCGCACCTGTTCTCGCTGCTCGTGCCGGCGCTCGGCCCCATCAACGCGGGATCGGCCATGGCGGCAGTCACGCTGATGGCAATTGTCGGACGCTCCCTTCTCGGCTGGCTCATGCCTCTGCGAGCCGATCGGCGGCTGGTGGCTTGCTCTGGCTATGTCCTGCAGATCGGTGGCTCCGTAGCTTTCATTCTCGCGGAAGGCGCGAGCGTCCCATTGCTGCTCGTGGGGGTGGTCTTGTTCGGCATGGGGTTCGGCAACGCCACCTCACTTCCACCGCTCATTGCTCAGGTCGAATTCGTCAAGGAGGATGTTCCCCGAGTGGCTGCTCTCGTGGTCGCCATCGCGCAGGGCGGTTATGCCATTGCACCGGCCTTCTTCGGCATCGTCAGGACGTACGCGGCGCAAACGCGGACTACCGCGCAGGGCGATGCGCCGCTGCTGTTCGCGATCGTCATGGCCGTGCAGTGCCTTGCCGTTTGCGCGTTCCTTGCCGGACGCCAGACCCCACCTCCGACGGATCGGCCCGGGAGCGCACCGGAAAAACAGGCACACCTGACGTTGTCCGGGATCAACGCGGCGAGATGACGAGCAGCTCGTATTCAGTCGGCTTTCTTGATATTTCGCTTCCCGATGACGTCGGCGTATTTCTCCGTGTCCGCCCTCATGCGCGCGGCGAATGCTTCGGGCGAGGCGACATACGGCTCGACGCCAAGGCTCGCCAGCTTTTCCTTGATGTCTGGCATGAGCATGATCCGTCCGATCTCGCCGGCAAGCTTGTCGACCACCGGACGGGGGGTGCCGGCCGGAGCCAGTATGCCTTGCCAGAAGCCTACATCGAAGTTCGCCAGGCCGCCTTCGCCGAACGTCGGCACCTGCTTGAGCGCCGGCAACCGGTGCTCCCCGGAAACCGCAAGCGCCCTCAGCCTGCCGGCATTGATGTGATGCGCCACGTTGATCGGATTGCCGAACAACGCCTCGACCTGTCCGCCGAGCAAATCCGTGACGGCCGGGTTGCCGCCTTTGTAGGCAATCGCCTGCATCTTGATGCCCACCCGCATGCTGAACAGCTCCGCAGCGAGGTGCGCCGGGCTGCCGGCCGACGAAGTCGCGTAATTGAGCTGGCCCGGGCGAGTCTTCGCCAGCGCCACGAACTCTTTCAGGTTCTTCGCCGGCACCGACGGGTGGACGACCAGCATGACCTCCACATTGGACACCGGCGTCACCGGCGCGAAATCCTTGATCGCATCGTACGACACCGGCAACAAGAGCGGACTGATGACGTGTGTCGCAGTGACCAGGATGAGGGTATACCCATCCGCAGGCGCCTTCGCAGCGGCCGCGGCGCCGATCGTGGCGCTGCCGCCCGGACGGTGCAGCACGACGATCTGCTGGCCCCAGCTGTCGGTGAGCTTCTGCCGGATCAGGTACGCGAGGGTGCTGGTGGACCCGCCCGGCGCATACGGCAGGATGAGGGTGCGATGTGCGCCATCCGCGCAACCAGGGTTGCGGCAGACGCCAGGCAAATCCATGCGCGTGCGCCCGTCGAAAACGCACGCGGTTGGTCGCGGTTGCGTTATGTGGACTGACGGCGCGCAGGAACCGCCACGGCTTCATTCGAAGAGTAAGATTCGGGCAGGCGTGAATGCGCAGCGAGCTGGGAGTCGACGATGGAAATTCGATGTCTGGGCGATGGGATCGGGGCCGAAATCACCGGATTGGACGTGCGAGCAATGGACGATGACGCGTTCGCGCAGCTCTACCGGGCCTGGCTCGACTACAACATCATCGCCGTGCGCGACCAGCAGCTGGCCACCGAGGACTTCCTGGCCTACAGCCGGCGTTTCGGCCGGCTGGCCGAGCATCCCTCGAAGAACACACGCCATCTCGATCATGCGGAGATCACGCTGCTGGGCGTGAACAAGTTCGGACCCGACGGCAAGCTGAACAACAAGATCTACCGGCGCGGCGCCGAGAATTTCCACACCGACGGAAACTACGAAGAAGAACCGTTCAAGGCGACCCAGCTCTACGCCCTTGCCATTCCGAGCCGGGGCGGAGACACCTATTTCGCCAGCATGTATACCGCGTACGACATGCTGCCCGACCGACTGAAGGAGCGTCTGGAAGGGCGCTACGGCGTCTACCTCTATGGCGGTCGCAAGAAGGAATACAACACCCTGCTCACCCAGGAGGATTTCGAGACTCGAAAGCCGGTCCGGCACCCCATTCTCGGCACCCATCGGGAAACCGGCCGCCGGGTACTCTACTTCGACTCGGTGAAGATCTCGCACATCGAAGACATGGCGCCGGCCGCAAGCAACGAGCTGATCGAGGAGCTCGCCGCCTGCATGACGCCGCGCGGCGCTCAATACACCCACAAGTGGCGCAAAGGCGACATCGTCATCTGGGACAACCGCTGCTCCTACCACAAGGCCGCCGGCGACTATCCTCCGGAGGAAGAAAGGATCCATTGGCGGGTGTCCATAAAGGAGCCTGCGCCGGCGCATTGAAGCGGCATCAGCGCGTCATGCAAGGTTTCGGCGCTGAAGAAAGGCGCTGCGAGTCCTCGGAACGCGGCGGCCGCCTGCCGCGGCGAACCTACAGCCCCTCCAAGAGGGACACATCTACTTTGTCGAAGGAGTGCGCTGCATGCCAAACAAGATCCGCCTGGGCTTCATAGGCGCCAACCCCCGTTCGCACTGGGCTTCCCAGTCGCACTTCCCGGCGCTCGCCGCGAGCTCCGATGTCGAGATGACGGCGGTCTGCACGACCCGGCCCGAAACCGCCGAGGAAGCGCGCAAGGCATTCGGGGCGAAGCTTGCCTTCCACGACTTCCACACGCTGGTCGCCTCACCCGAGATCGACGCCGTTGCCGTATGCGTGCGCGTGCCGTCGCATTACGAGCCGACCAAGGCGGCCATCGAAGCCGGCAAGCACGTCTACACCGAGTGGCCGCTCGGACGCACCACGGCCGAGGCGGAAGAACTGGCCGCACTCGCCCGGGCCAAGGGCGTGCACACCGTGGTCGGGCTGCAGTCGCGCGTGAGCCCCGTGCTGCTCTACATGAAAGAGCTGATCGAGACCGGCTACGTGGGCGAGGTGCTGTCCTGCCATGCGGTCTGCATGCGCGACGGGCCGCTCGAGCGTCCCTCGAGCCGCGCCTGGCAGCGCGATGCGAGCCTCGGCGCGAACACGCTCACCATCGCCAACGGACACGTCATCGACGCGCTTCGCTTCGTCGCGGGCGATTTCACGCGCGTGGCGTGCGTGGTCACGACCCAGGTTCGCCAGTGGTACGAAACCGACACCAGGCAGACGGTCGACGTCACCTCGCCGGACAACGTGCTGGTGAGCGGCAAGCTCGCGAGCGGCGCGGTGGCTTCGGTCCATGTCGCGGGCGTGCCCTGGGCCGGCATCGGCTTTCGCATGGACGTCTACGGTCGGGAAGGCACGCTGGTCGTCACCGGCAACGTCTCGTCCCAGCGCGGCGAGATGCTGCGACTCCAGGGCGCGCAGCGCAGCCACGAGTTGCGCGACCTGACGATACCGGATCGCTTCGTATGGGTCCCGCCGGAGTTTCCGCGCGGCGATCCGTTCAACGTCGGACAGATGTACACGCGCTTCGCCGAGGCGATCCGCAGCGGCGAGAACCGCCTGCCGACCTTCGACACGGCGGTCGAGCTGCATCGCTTTCTCGATACGATCAAGCAGGCGTCGGATACGGGCCGGACGCTGCCGGTAACGTAACGATACCACCCCGTCCGCGCGATTCGCGCGTCCCGCCCCTCCTCGTCGAGGAGGGGAAGACGAACCATCTCTCTCGTCGAGGAGGGGAAGACGAACCATCTCTCTCGCCGAGGAGGGGGAGACGAACCATCTCAATCGACGAGGCGGGAAAACCCGACCCATCCCCTCCTGCCAAGGAGGGGCGCGACGCGCTGTGCGCGGAGGGGGTGGTGGCTTCGCGACCGAGTAAGGCCCGCGCGAACGACGCCGCCGGCTTTCCGGAAGAGCGCCGTTTTCCGCGCTATGATCGGCGGCCATGCTGAAGCCGCTCGTCGTTCCGGTCTGCCTTTGCGTGCTGGCGGCTTGCGCAAACCATGGCACGGTGCCGCGCAAGCACGCGCCCGGCTTTTCCACCTCTCAGCTCGCAAAGACCGACATCGACCGGGTGGCGGAAGCGCATCAGCGCGAGGTGTTCGGCAACCTTCGGCTGCTCGCCGAAAAGCTCTATCGGCGCAATCCGCGCGAGCTGCAGAAAAGCAATCGGACGCTTACCGCCGGCCTCGGCCGCATCTTCGACGAGCGGCACGCCTGGGATTTTGCCGAGCTGCAGGGCAAGCGCGGCACGCAGGCGATCCATCTCGCATTCGAGGACGGTTACCGCGGCGACCGGGTGCTGGCCTTCGTCGCCGGTCTCGGCAGCATGATCCAGACCGCCTTTCAGGACAAGACCGAGTTCTTCGTGCTGGACGACCTGGATCCGCAGAGCCTCTACAACGCCGCACGCAACGTGGAGATCGCGGTGTGGAAGCTCTCCAACGACCGCAACGGCACGGGTGCGCTTTACCTGCTGTCCAACGAAGCCGCCGGGCCGGTGGCGAACCTGAGCTTCGAACGCGAGTTCGGCAAGATGATCGGCAGCCTGGACGTGCTGTCCAAGATCGTCGCCGACAAGACCGACCGCACGGTCGTGAAGATGATCCAGAGCGTCGCCACGGCGGTATTCCTGCCGATCAAGTGACCCGACGGGCAGCGCATCAGCCCGAGGCAAGCGCCTGCGCGAATGCCTGCGATGTCGATCCCGGTCCTCGCCGGACGACTATCGGCATGCGTTTCCACCCCCACCGGCCGGATCTCCGACATGACCTCCCGTACCCCTGAATCGAAGGCGACCCGGCGCGAGTGGATCGGATTGGCGGTAATCGCATTGCCGTGCCTGCTGTACTCGATGGACCTGATGGTGCTGAACCTCGCGATACCGGCGCTCAGCGCGGACCTGGAGCCGACCGCGGCGCAGCTGCTATGGATCATCGACATCTACGGTTTCCTGCTCGCGGGCATGCTGATCCCGATGGGCACGCTCGGCGATCGCATCGGGCGCCGCCGGCTGCTGCTCATCGGCGCCGGGGCGTTCGGCATCGCCTCGGCGCTCGCCGCTTTCTCGCCCAACGCCGAAATGCTGATCGCCATGCGCGCGGTGATGGGAGTCGCGGGCGCCACACTGGCGCCGTCGACCCTGTCGCTGATCCGGAACATGTTTCACGACCCGCACGAACGGACGGTCGCGATCGGTATATGGGTCTCCAGCTACTCGGTGGGTGCAGCCATCGGCCCATTGCTGGGCGGCGCACTGCTGGAGCATTTCTGGTGGGGGTCGGTGTTCCTGATCAACGTACCGGTGATGCTGCTGCTGCTCGGGATCGCACCCCTGCTGCTGCCGGAATATCGCGATTCCGCGGCCGGCCAAATCGATCTGCCGAGCGCAGGGCTGTCGCTCGCCGCCGTGCTGGCCTCGATCTACGGGCTCAAGCGCGTGGCCGAACAAGGCGTCTCCTGGCCTGCGCTCCTGTCGATCATCGCCGGATTCATGATCGGGTGGGCATTCCTGCGCCGACAGCGCATGCTTGCCAAGCCGATGATCGATCTGAGCTTGTTTCGCCTGCCCGGGTTCGCCGCTGCGCTTGCGATGTACGCGCTCGGCACATTCGTGGCCTTCGGTATGTTCCTGTTCGTCGCGCAGCACCTGCAGCTCGTGCTCGGCATGAATCCATTGCAGGCGGGCCTGTGGACGACCCCCTTCGCTGCAGCCTTCATCGTCGGCTCCATGGTGACACCCAAGCTCGCGCGTCGCTATCCGCCGACGCGCATCATGACGGCCGGATTGTTCATCTCTGCGGCCGGTTTTGCGATGTTGAGTCAGGTGAGTGTCACCACCTCGCCTGTCGTGCTCGCGACCGCCTTCGTGGTCTACGCGCTCGGGCTGGCGCCGGTGTTCACGCTCTCCACGGACCTCATCGTCGGAAGCGCCCCGCCGGAGCAGGGCGGTGCGGCAGCCGCGATATCGGAAACCGGTTCGGAACTTGGCGGTGCGCTCGGCATCGCCATGCTCGGCAGCGTCGGCGCCGCCGTCTATCGCATCGCGATGAACGACGCGGCGCCGCAAGGCCTGCCCGAAGAGTCGATCCGGAGCGCGGCATCGACGCTGGGCGCAGCAGTCGAGGCGGCACGGCAACTCGGCGAACCGTGGGCCAGCGCGCTGCTCGATGCGTCTCGCGGAGCGTTCGTCGAGGCGCTGCGGGCGAGCGCGATCGGTGCGGCGCTCGTAATGGCAGCCAGCGCCATCCTTGCCTTGCGCTCGCTTCGCCCTGCGCGCGCCTGACTCGCGAACCGAGCCTGCGCCGATGGCCCCGTTCCCGGCCCGGCATGGCAGGCTCGCACACGCGTCGCTGCAGAAAAGTGACCGCCCGCCGTTAACGCGGGGATGAAAGGCTTCTTTCTATTCGCATTGCTCGCCGGCGGGGCATGGTTTTACTTCTCGCAGCCGGCAGCCCCGGTCGTGCAGGCCGCCCCGCCGCCGGTGGTCTTGCAACCGGTCTCGGAGACCGAAACGCCAGTGCAGCGTAACGCAGCCGTCGCGGCCGCGTTCGAAGTCAACGGCTACGAAGTAAGGGCTCTGCAGGCGTTCGCGATCAAGGCGCGCACGCTCTCGGTCGAACATTACCGCACGGGCCGGGAGGCCGATCTGTCGCCGACCGACATCGCGTTCGGCTGGGGACGGATGGCCGATCCGGCGATCTACGAGCAGCTCTCGATTTCGCAAAGCGGCCGCTGGTACCACTGGCGCTACAGCGGCAAGCCGCCGTTGCCCGTGCGCGAGATCGAGACGTCCAGCGCCAACATGCACCTCATCCCGGCGAGCCGCGAGGTCGCACGCGCCTTGAGCAGTGTGAACAAGGGACAGCTGGTCTCGCTTCGAGGCTATCTGGTCGAAGTCCGGGCGCGAGACGGCTGGATGTGGCGCAGCTCGCTCACCCGCGAGGACACGGGCAACGGCAGCTGCGAACTGGTGTTCGTCCAGGCGCTCGATCTGCACTGACCCCCGGCTCGTGCCGGGCGCGTATCCTAGCGACGGTCCGGAAAGTGGCTGACAAGCCGCTTCCGCAGCTCCCCTCTCCCTTCGGGAGAGGGGCCGGGGGTGAGGGAAAGACTCGCCAGGACAATTTCCCCAGACGGATGCCGCGGTGCGCACGGTCGTGTTCAGAAGACTTCCCTACATCATCCTGCTACTCCACCCCTACGTGAGCTGGCGACTGCTTCCCGATCTGCTTGCTTCGAATCCGGTCGCATGCGCTGCGACAGCCTTGTGGCTGATCGTCTCCGTCGTGGCGACGCCGCTGTGGCCGCTGGCGCGGCGCATCGAGCGCCAGCCGCTCAAGGATCGCCTGATATTCGCCAGCATGATCGCCATCGGCGCCTTCTCCTCGCTTCTCGCGCTCACCATTGCCCGGGACATCGCGCTTGGCGTGAGCGGGGCGATCGGCGCCGACGCCGCGACGGCGGCGTTGCGCTACCCGGGCGCACTCGTCGTCCTGATACTGGCCGCGATCGCGACGCTGCTGGGATACGCCAACGCCCGCATGCGCGCCCGGATCCGGCGCGTCGACGTTCCGATCGCCGGCCTGCCGGCTGCGCTCGACGGCTTCAGCATCGTCCAGATCACCGATCTGCACGTCGGCGCATCGATCAAGCGCCGCTTCCTGGAACGGGTCGTGGATGCCGCCAACCGGCTCGGAGCGGACATGATCGCCATCACGGGCGATCTCGCGGATGGAAGCGTGCGCGAGCTGGCCCCGCACACGGAGCCGCTATCGAAACTCAGCGCCCGGCACGGGACATTCTTCGTCACCGGCAATCACGAATACTACTCGGGCGTGCACGACTGGGTGAACGAAATGCGCCGCCTGGGGCTCGCCGTACTCTTGAACGAGCACATCGTGCTCGTCCACGACGGTGCGTCGGTGGTCGTAGCCGGTGTCACCGATTACAGCGCCGGCTACTTCGTTCCCTCGCACCGCAGCGATCCTGCCGCGGCCCTGGCGGGCGCACCGACCGATGCGGGCGTAAGGGTGCTGCTCGCGCACCAGCCGCGATCGGCCTTCGCCGCAGCGCCGGCGGGGTTCCATCTGCAGCTCTCCGGCCACACGCACGGTGGACAGATCTTTCCGTGGAAATATCTCGTGCGTCTTCAGCAGCCCTTCACCGCGGGCCTGCATCGCGTAGGATCGCTTTGGGTCTACGTCAGCCGCGGCACCGGCTATTGGGGACCGCCGAAGCGCTTGGGCGCGCCTTCGGAGATCACTTATTTGCGCCTGGTGCGAGCGTGATCGGCGCGCGCAAAATGTCGTGCTTCGAACACTAACACCCGCCCACGCACTTGCCCGCATTGTCGAACTCCATCAGCTTGCCGCTGAGCGGAATATGCACCGGCACGGTAACGGCCTTCTGGAACGTTTCGGTCTTGATCCCCGGCAGCACCCCGTCGGCACATTTCGTCCCGGCGATTCAAGGAATTAGCGACAGGCATTGCTCCGGGTGGAGGGTTGCCTAGGTACGAACCGGCTCGCCCCCGCCAACACGCCTGCCGGCCCCCGCCCGCCTGCAGCACCGGCGTACGGCGCTCCCCCCAAGGCTGTCTACCCTCGCGCAGAAGGGCCTCGATCATCCTCGCGATTCGGTGCCGAACGCCGATATAGGTCGGGAATCGACGGCATTCCCGCGGATAGAGACGCAAGGCCCTGTGCCAAGATGCTGCGCGATCCTTCTGAATAACAATCCGAATCCAAACGCAGGAACCTGTCATGCGGCTCGGCCTGGGCGCGAAATTCACTCTCACGGTGCTCACCATAGTGGCGGCCACCATGGCAGCGAATACGCTCTATTACCTGCATTCGTCGACGCGTTTTCACGAAAAGCAACTACTCGAGCGCGGACGTGCCCTCGGGCGCCTGATTTCGCTAGTCAGCCCGGATGCGATATTGGGCTTCGATCTTCTGCTACTCAATGACTACACGCGCCAGATGTCCTCGCAGCAAGACGTGGTTTATGGCGTGATCATGAGCCCCAAGGGAGTCCCGCTCAGTTCCTATATCGACGATTCCGATGCGTTGATCAAACGGCGCTTGAAGGCGGCGAAGTCGAACGACATACCGAAATTGCTGCAGGAGCTCGACCGTCAGGCTGGACTGATCCGGCTCGAATTTCCGATCAGCCACAACGACGTAGTGCTAGGACGCTTTCTGGTCGGCATCAGCAAACAATCATTGCACGACGAATTTCGTCGGCAATTGACGATACAACTACTGATGTGGACCGCCCTCGTTCTGTTTCTCAGCGCGGCGATCCACATCGTGTTTCGCCTGAAGGTTCTGGATCCGATCAAAGCGCTGATTGCCGCATCCGAGAAAGTCGGCCGAGGTCAGCACACTCTGGTCGAAGTCAAATCCATGGACGAATTCGGAATGCTCGGGAAGGCATTCAACGCCATGGCGGAAGAAGTTCGGCAGGAACAGGCCAAATTGTATCGTCAGGCCAACTTCGATACCTTGACCGGCCTTCCCAATCGGATGATGGCGCTGGATCGACTCGATCAGGCTATCCACCGATCGAAGCGCAGTCGTCAGCGGTTCGCTTTGTTCTTCATCGATCTCGATGACTTCAAAAGCGTCAACGATTCGCTCGGCCATGCCGTGGGCGATGAACTGCTGGTTTCCACGGGGAACCGGGTGCGCGCCATCTTGAGAGATGCTGACACGGTAGCTCGGCTCGGCGGAGACGAATTCCTGGTTCTCGCACCCGATATCGACAACGAAGTGCAGGTAGAGGAAATCGCCGAGCGCCTGATCCGGGCCATATCGGAGCCGCAGATGCTGGGCGGGCGCAAAGTGGTGGCGCGTTGCAGCATCGGTATCGCGATCTTTCCCGACAACGGCAACGGTCTGGTGAAGCTCATGGCGAACGCTGACAATGCCATGTACCAGGCGAAAGCCATGGGACAAGGCTCCGCCATTTTCTTCACGGAGGAAATGAATACCCGTCTGCGCGATCGCATGCAGATGGAGCAGGACCTGAACGTGGCGATAGAGTCCGGCCAGCTGACGCTGCATTTTCAGCCGATCTTCGATGCGGCCGCCCAGGTTCATCGCGGCGCCGAAGTGCTGTTGCGCTGGAACCACCCCGAAAAAGGGGCCATCAGCCCGGTCGAGTTCATTCCTCTGGCCGAGGCTACCGGTCAGATCGTCGGCATCGGCGACTGGGTGCTCGAACAGGCCTGCCGCAGTTGGTCGGCATGGCGCAGCAGCGGGATCGAACCAGGTTTCCTGGCAATCAATATCTCGCGCATTCAATTCAGAAAGCGCATTTCCCAGCGGCTCTCTGAACTGATCTCGCTTTACGGGATTCCGCCGCACGCAATCGAACTGGAAATCACCGAGAGCGTTCTTCTGGATGACCATCATCATGTCGCCGAGGAGCTGAGCAGCCTGAGGGCAGTCGGCGTGACGCTGTCCCTGGATGACTTTGGCACCGGCTACTCGTCGCTCAGTTACTTGAAACGCTTCCGCTTCGATATGTTGAAGATCGATCGAAGCTTCGTCGCCGGCCTGCCGAACAATGCGGAAGACGTCCTGTTGGTCAAGGCAATACTGGCCATGGCCAAAGGACTCGATCTCAAAGTGGTCGCCGAAGGCGTGGAAAATCTTCAGCAGCTCGGTTTCTTGACGATTCAAGGCTGCGACCTTGCTCAAGGCTATCTCCTTGCCAGACCCATGGGCGAGGAAGCCTACATGACCTATTTGAGTAACCTGCAAGCTGGCTCCGAATCGCTTCGACTTTCTGCGACCCGCAACAAACCGCGCCGGATCGGCAGTTCGGCCTGACGAACTGGTCGTGCAACTCGCTACTTATGGATGATGCCAATGGGACTTGAATTTTCTCGCTCGTTGAATCGCAAGAATTGGCTCCTCTGGGCTGCCTTGTTTGGGTTGATCGCCATGGCCGCAGTGGCGCCGGCTGCGCATGCCGCGGAAGAGCCTATCGTTTTGGGCATCTTTCCGCGGTACAAAGCCACCGAAACCACCACGATGTACACGCCGCTATCGAACTATCTGAGCGAGCGGCTCGGTCGCAAGGTCGTATTGGTCACTTCCAAGGACTTCGATTCGTTCTGGAAGGAGCTGATGGAGCGCCGGTACGACATCGTGCACTTCAATCAGAATCACTACGCCCGTTCGGCGCACTTATATAGAGTCATCGCCCACAGCCAGGAGTTCGGCAGAAGCGCGGTCGCGGGAGCGCTTTTCGTGCGCAAGGACAGCGGCATTACCAATCTGTCCCAGCTACGCGGCCGCACCATCATTTTCGGAGGCGGCAAGGACGCGATGATGAGCTATGTCGCGCCGCGGTTCCTGTTGATGCAGGCTGGGTTGGACGAAGACGATTTCAAGTCGGAGTTCGCCGTGAATCCTCCGAACGCGTTGCTCGCGCTTTATAGCAAGCAGGCGGATGCCGCGGGCGGCGGCGATATTCTGATCGATCTGCCGGTGGTGAAGAACGCCATAAATACCCAGGAGCTCGTAACGTTGGCGGTGACCGAACCCCTGCTCTTTCTGCCATGGGCGGTGAAACGCACAATGCCGACGAAGCTGGCCGAATCCATTCAGGCGATACTCGTGAGCCTCGATACTGCAGACGCCGGCAAGAACGTGTTGAAATCGGCGCGGACCACAGGCCTGGAAAAGGCAGCGGACAAGGACTATGATCCTCATCGCAAAATGATGCATGCGGTTTTTGGTCCAGACGATATTCAAGATAGATAATTCGGACCAGGCATGAGCTCATCAGCTTCGTCGGATGCCGAGAGCAAGCAGGGGGCGCGCAGAAGCGCGACACGAGTGAGAACACTAGTCACCATCGGTTTGATGGCCGGCTTCGTGATCTGGGCACATCTGGCGTCCGGGTTTCGAGTGTTCCACTCGGAAGTGGTCTCCGAGCCCGGCTGGGAAAGGTTCCGCACCGAGTATCACGTCGACCACTTCGGCAACGACGGTCAGTTCGTGAGAGCCGTGCAGAACGGCTACAACCTCGTTTTTTTCACTCACAAGTACGCATCGCGCTTCACCCGTAAGACCGCCGGCAACGCCGCCAACTCTTGTTCCACCTGTCATACGGCGGAGGATCTTGCGTACGGCTTCGTCAACTCGGACCGCCTCGACCGGAAGACGGGAAAGCGCATCTCGTTCGAAGACAGCGTAAGGCGCTGCTATGCCCGTTCCATGAATGGATTCGTGCCGACGATCTATGATCCCGCCGTCCGCGACATTCGCCTTCTCGCCCGAGCGGTTGCTCATCACCTTCAATTGAGCGAAGGCTCACTCGAGAAAGCGGAGCAGGAGCGCTTTACCCCGAATGAAGATCGTTTTGGATTGAACACGCACTAGATCATGTCCACGCCGACCGGAAAACTGACCCGAGTGATCCTTCTGCTTCTTGTAATGGGGGGTCTCTATGTCCTGGCAACGCACAAGCACAAGCAGCGAGAAGAGCTCCGGCAATCCACGGTGGCGCTGACACCCGGTTGCGAAGCGAAGCTCGCTCGCTATGGGCTCGCTGCCGGCGAGCACTACCAATCGCCGTACGTCCTGGCAAAGGCCGGCGCTCCCGTCAAGGTTCGCGGCTACAGTGAGGCCGATGTCCGTGCGATCCAGCGCGGCTGCAACATCATCGACGACACGCAAGGGCACTTCGCGCGCGTTGCAGGTGCCGAGCGCTGGAACTCGAAACGATTCATCCGTGGCAGCCACACCAGCTGCGATCACTGCCATCAAGGTATCGGGGACAAGCAGGATGCCAGCGGCAACCGGCTGAAGGGTTCGCTGAGCCTGGGCGCCTCATGGGTGATGGCGGACATGTACGATCGCTTTACCGGCTTGCTCCTGCCCTACGAGCTTCGGCAGATGCAGTGCTACATCAATTCGTCCAATGGATACAAGCCGAACATTGCCGATGACCTCGTACGCGATGTCACCGCCTATAGTCGCTTTCTCTCGGCTGCGCTGGATCTCAAGATCGGCAATCACTACGATGAACAAGGCGTCGACGAGATCGCCGCATCGGCCACCATCAAGCAAGGCGACGACTATGTTCGCGGCGAAGCGCTTTACAAGGAGAAATGCCAGGTGTGTCATGGCCGCCAGGCATTCGGCGTAGTGGCAGAGGGCCGCGTCGTCGCGCCCGCTCTGGCCGGGCCCAACGCCTGGAATATGCAGTCCCGCAACTACTTCTACTATGTCTCGACCATCCTGCCTGGCTTCATCTGCCGCAACATGCCATTGGGGCAGGAAAACACGCTCGACAATCAACAGTGCCGGGATATTGCTTTTTACATCAGCAATCTGCCCAGACCCGCGGGCGATCGCCAAGGACCGCTGATCGCTTTGCGCAACCAGCTTCTGATGACGGTGCTGCCGCCGCTGATGCAGCTGACGGAATCGGCAGAGAAGAGTCCGCAGCCAGGGCAGCAGGCTGCCGGAGCGCAGCCAGGGCAGCAGGCTGCCGGAGCGCAGCCAGGGCAGCAGGCTGCCGGAGCGCGATAGATGAGACCTTTCGCGCTAGCACTGAAAGACAAGGCCGTCGTTGCCCAGCATTGGCCGCAATTACAGGGCAATCTGGTGGTGGGCCTGACCCTCGCGCTGGTGACCTTGCCCCAGGCTGTGGCATTCTCGGTCACGTTGGCCGGGGTTCCCCCCCATTTCGGGATATACGCCGCCATCTGGGGCGTTCTGTTCTGCACTCTGCTCAATCCGTCGCGGGTTTTCCATGGCGGTCCCAACACCGCGATGTCCGCCACGATCGGCATCACCCTGTTGCCGCTTGCGCCTCCCTTCGGCGCCGAGTACATGGGCTATGCGTTGACGCTCGGACTCATGGCTGGCCTGATCCAACTGGCGTTCTATCTGGTGCGGCCACTGGGAAGGATGCTCGACCTGATAAGCGAGCCGGTCATCAACGGCATGATCTGCGGCATCGGTCTGTTTCTGATCTTCAAGTCCCTGACTACCTTCGGTGGGCTGCCGCTCAATACGGAAGTGGAATGGCCCCTCTGGATCGCATGGCAGTCGCTTCTCGCGGTGCTGGAGATCGGCAACATGCACGCCATCCAGGTGGGGATGATCACCCTCATCACCTGCGTGATCGTGCAGCAGTTCGCGCGGTTGCGCAATTGGGCGATTCTGTTCGGCATTGCGGCGGGTACCCTGTATTCGGAGTACCTGACCGCCACCCTGGGTCTGGACAACACACTCATCGAACAGATCGGCAATCTGTCGTCGATCGGCTTCGTGTCTCCCTCGCTGCCGCTGTTCAGCCAGGAGGCCATGCCGGATGTCATTGCGATCGTGCCCGGGGCCGTCACGCTCGCGCTGTTGGGACTGTTCCAGACGGTCGCGGCAATGCGCCGCATGAATCGCAAAGTCGGCGGTTACACCGACAGCCGCAAGGCGATCTTTTCAGACGCCGTATCGAACTGCCTGCTTCCATTCCTGTCGTCGCTGCCCACGTGCGCGTCATTCAATCGCATGTGGTTGGTGCACAGACTCGGGATTCATAGCCGTATCGCCATTGCCAGCTCGGCGCTGTGGCTGTTGCTCCTCGTATTGTTTCTTGCCCAGCTGATTGCAATCATCCCCATGCCGACCATGGCCGCGATCATCATGCTGCTCGGGGCGAACATGATCAACTGGGAGGACATCAAACCCCACTTCAAGGATCGCCGTGAAACGGTGGTGTTCATGGCGTCTTTTCTATCGGTGCTGTTGCTCGACCTGTTCGGCGCAGTGATCGTGGGATCCGTTCTCGCCATTGCATATTCCAAGTGGGCACAGGCGCATCCCAACATCAGCCTGCGCGGCAACGTTCTGAAGCTCCGCGGCAATCTCTATTACGGTTCCCTGCCCGTTGTCGAATCGACTTTCCACAGCGCGGTCGCCCGCACCCGCGACCTGACCATCGACTTCTCGGATTGCTACTACATCGATCAAGAAGGGGTTCGGTGGCTGGCGGCGACGAGGGCGAGACACGACGTGACCTTCACCGACCGTCGCAGCGGCGAGGATCGCCGCCACGGCGAACGACGAACGGAAGGCGACAGGAAACGCATGGCCGGCAGGCGGCGCGAGAGGCCGGACCGGCGGAAACGCTCGGAGTTCTGATAGCGCACGCTGGTTATGACCCCGCCGCCCTATCGTTGCGGGCCACGATTCGCGCCGATCGATCGAAGGTCCAATAGGACCAGGCCCAGTCTATCAGCACGACAAGGCGGTTTCGGAATCCGATCAGGAAATATATGTGGGCGGTCAGCCACGTAACCCAGGCGAGCCAACCCGAGAGGTGTACACGACCGAACATCGCAACCGCCTTGCTGCGACCGATCGTGGCGAGCTGCCCGTAGTCCCGATACCGAAACGGGCTTGGCTTTTTTCCGGCGAGCTCGGCGAGTAGATTTCGAGCAGCGTGCCTGCCCATCTGCTTTGCAGCCGGCGCCACGCCTGGCACGGGAGGGCTATGCATCGGCAGTATGGCGAGGTCGCCCACCACCTGGATCTCCGGGTGCCCTGGCACGGTGAGATCAGCCTCGACGATGACACGCTTGGTGCGATCGAGCGGCACGCCGAGCGATGCGCCGAGTGGACTAGCCGCAACGCCTGCGCACCAGATGACCGTCTTCGCCGCGAGCCGTTCTCCGCCGAGGTCGACGCCGTCGGCATCGATGCCGATCACGCGCTTGCCAAGCCAAAGCGTGACGCCGAGGCGCTCGAGCTGCAGACGCGCGCGCTCCGACAAGTCTGGTGGATACGCAGAGAGCACGCGATCGATACCTTCGACCAGCACGACGCGCGCGTTGCGGGGGTCATAGCGGCGGAATTCGCCCTTCAAGGTATGGTGATTGACGCGATCCAGCACGGTGATCTCGAACGATGCGTCGCACAACGCGCGCGCTGCGAACAAGCCGCCGAATCCGCAGCCGACGATCACGACGCGCATGTCAGTGCCCGTTTCCAGATCCAGGACGGCAGCACGCCCTGCGATCCGAACGCCTCGGAAGCCTTCCGCGAGACGATGCGCTCTGCCCGCTCGGCTCGCAGCGGGGCCCGCGCGGCGCCGTCACTTGTCCCGCGGCTTGATGTCGGCGAGCTTGACCAGGCGCCGCCAGCGCTCGATCTCCTCGCCGATGTGCTTGCGGAATGCTTGCGACGTGCCACCGACGATCATGCCGCCGTCGGCCGAGATCACTTTCACCACGTCCGGGTCCTTCAGCACCCGGTTCAACGCGCCATTGAGCGTACCGATGATGGCGCGCGGCGTGCCCTTCGGGGCGAGCCATCCGTGCCAGGTTGTCACTTCGTAGCCGGTCAATCCGGACTCGGCCAAGGTCGGGATCTCGGGCAGGCCGGCCGATCGTTCGGCCGTGGTGACCGCCAGCGGCCTGATCCTGCCGGCCCTGATATGCGGCCCCGCGCTGATGACGTTGGCGAAGCTGGCATGCACCTGCCCCGCGATCAGATCCTGCGTCGCCGGGCCCGTTCCCTTGTAGGGGATGGTCGTCATCTCGATGCGGGTCGCATCGGCGAGCCATACCTGCGCGAGATGAATGGTGGTGCCTATCCCGGAGATCGCGAAGTTGAGCTTGCGCGGATTAGCCTTGGCCCAGCCCAGGAACTCGCTTATGTTTTGGGCCGGAAACTTCGGATTCACCACCAGCACGTAGGGCGCCTTGCTCATAAGGATGATCGGCTCGAAATCCTTCTGCGGATCGAACGGCGGCTTCTCGTAGAGCGCTGGGACATTGGTAAAGCCGGGCGATGTGGCAAGCAAGGTATAGCCGTCGGGCGTCGCCTGCTGGACGATGTGCTTGAAGGCGATCATGCCGCCCGCGCCGGGCCGATTGTCCACCAGGAACGTCTGCTGCAGCGCCTCGGAGAGCTTCTGCGAAAAAAGTCGCGCCTGGATGTCGGTGGCGCCGCCCGGCGAGAGGGGAACGACCACGCGCACCGGCTTGTTCGGGTAATTCTCGGCGCCCGCCTGGAAGGACGAGGCCAGCATCGCAGCCAGAACGGCTTTCGCAAACAACGACGACATCTTCAACACCATCTCCTCCAATTCCCGCCGCAGTGGCGGCGATCCCATACCGACGCTGACACTCAGCGTAGACGACGCCACCGCTTGCGCGCGCTACGGCGTCGATTCGCAGACGCAGGTTTGTCCGTTTTCCCGACCGAGCTAACAATATCTGCGCAGTACCTCCCGATCGATCTCGATACCCAGGCCGGGCCCTTGCGGCACGGCGACGATGCCGTCGCTGTGGCGGATGGGCTCGCGCGCGAGCTCGGTGCGCAGCGCATTCTCGCTCATGTCGTACTCGAGCAGCGTCGGGAACGGCTCCAGTGCACGGGGCGAATCGGGCAGCGCGGCGAGCAGGTGTAGCGTGGCGGCAAGCCGGATCGAGGTGCCGAACATGTGCGGGATGACTCTCACATGGTTGGCGCTCGCCATGGCGGCGATCTTCCTGAACTCGGTGAAGCCGCCGCAGACACAGACGTCGGGCTGGATGATGTCCAGCGCGCGCTCCTGGATCACGCGCCGGAAGGCCCAGCGGCCGCGAAATTGCTCGGCGCCCGATATGCGGATGTTCAGGGCTCGGCCGATCTCGATGTAGCCCTCGACGTCGTCGGCACTGGTCGGCTCTTCGAACCACAGCAGATTCTGTTTGGCGATCTCCCGCCCCACGGCGATGGCCGTGCCGCGGTCGTAACCGCAGTTGGCGTCCACCGCGAACAGGATATCGTCGCCGATCGCGCGGCGCACGGCCGCCACGTTCCTGATGTCGTAGTCGGGGCCGAACCCGACCTTCATCTTCATGGCCTTGAAACCCTCGTCGACGTAGCCGCGCGCTTCTTCCACCAGGGCGGCGGTGCGATCGGCGCGTTCGCGGCGAAACAGACCCGTCGCGTAAGCCTGCACGCGCGTGCGGAATGCGCCGCCCAGCAGCTGGTGGATCGGCTGCTGCAGCGCCTTGCCCATGATGTCCCACAGCGCAATATCGACCGCGCTGATCGCAGCGGGGTCGACGCCTTGCTTGTGCAACCCTTCCCAGATGACTTCATGGTCGAATGGATTGCGGCCGATCGCCTGGGATTCGAGCGCACGCCGCGCCGGCACCGTGGCCCCTTCTCCCCAGCCGGTGATGCCGGCATCGGTGATGACCTCGACCACGCCGAACGGCCGCTCACGCGTCGTGCGCATGGCGTTGGAGAACGGATCCTTGACCGGATAGACCGGCGAATAGGTCTTGATGTCGGTGATCTTCATGGCCTCTCCTCACACAAGCGCACGCCTGCGATCATATCGCGGCCCGGGCCCGGCCCGCACGGGCTAGAATCACCCTCTTGCAGCGCTCACGGTCGCCTTCACGTAGCGCACCGAACGATTCTGCCTCCTCCCCAAGCCGATACATCCACGTCATAGCCCGTTGTCGACCACTGCCGCATCTCCAACCAACAAGTGGCTCGTAACGATCGCCGGCATGGCGGGCGCGATCTCGATGGTGCTCTCGTCGACGATCGCCAATGTCGCGGTGCCGACGGTCATGGGCGCGTTCGGGGTCGGGCAGGACCAGGCGCAGTGGCTGGCGACAGGGTTCGTTGCGACCATGGTCGCAAGCCAGCTGCTGAGCGCCTGGTTCGCGCGCGCCCTCGGGGTGCGCGGCGCATTCATGGTGGTCAACGTCGTGTTCTTTGCCGGCACCGCGATTTGCTTCTTCAGCCCGAACATCGAGATGCTGATCCTGGGGCGCGTGCTGCAGGGATTCGCCGCCGGGGTGGTGCAGCCGATGATCATGGCGCTCATCTTCAGCCAGTTCCCTGCGGACCGCCGCGGCCAGGCCATGGCAATCCACGGCATGGGCATTCAGATCGCCCCCATGCTCGGGCCGATGGTCGGCGGCCTGGTGATCGACACCCTGGGCTGGCGAGAAATATTCCTGATGCCCGTGCCGGTGTGTATCGTCGCGTTGTTCCTCGGCATGCTGTACTTGCCGGGGCGGGAGGAGCGGGGCGCCCTGCCCAGATTCGACTGGCTCGGCTACTCACTGCTGGTTGCGACCCTGGCAACGCTGCTCTTCGCCGGCGCCAACGGGCAGCGCTTCGGCTGGGACTCCAACCCGATCGTGACGATGGCGGCGACCGGGCTGGCCACCGGCACGGCGTTCGTGTGGCTGCAGCTCCGATCGAAGGCGCCGCTGCTCGACTTCTCGCTCTTCCGAATCCCGCAGTTCACCTCGGCAGTCATCGTCGCGTTCGTGTTCGGCCTCGGCAATTTCGCATCCAACTACCTCATCCCGGTTACCGTCCAGCACGTGCAGGGGTTCACGCCGTTCCTCTCCGGGCTGCTGCTCGTTCCGGCCGGAATGCTCGTGATCTCGGGAACATCGATCTTCGGCCGCGTCGCCGATGCCCTTCCGGCCAATCTGATGGTGATGTGTGGCCTCACCCTGTTCGCGCTGGGCAACTACCTGATGAGCGGAACCGATGCGAACACGACCTTCCTCGCTTTCGCCGGCATGATCGTGGTCGCCCGCTGCGGAATGGCCCTGATCATCCCCTCGCTCAACGTCTCGGCGCTGCGCGCGCTCACCCCTGCGCAGCTGCACCGGGGCACCGGCACGATCAATTTCATCCGTCAGCTCGGCGGCTCCTGCGGCGTCACCGCGTTGGTCGTGTTCATCGAGCAGCGCACCGAATTTCACGCCCAGGCGATGGCCGCGACCCAGACGCCCGCCAACACGACCAGCGTGGAGCTGCTATCCAAGGTCAGGGACCTGTTGGCGGAGTTGGGTCTGTCCGAGCACGTGCGGGGGCCGGGCGCGCTGCATTACCTCAACGAGATGATCGAGGCGCAGGCGTCCGCACGCGGTTTCAACGACGGCTTCCTGATGATCGCGATCGTGTTCATCCTGGCGGCGATACCGGCGTGGAATCTCGGCAAGGAGCGCAGGCGCTCGAGGCAAAGGCGCGAAAGCGGCATGGCACGCTGAACGCTGTGCAACAATGCCGGCTGCATGACCTGAAGCGCCGGAACGGGATTGGGAACGAGTGATGTCGATCTGGGTCGTGATGTTCATGGTGGTGTGCAACATGCTGGCCATGAAGGGCAGCAAGATCATCATCACCCTGTTCTCGATCGAGCTCGGCTCGCCGCAAGTGGTCATCGGCGTGCTGGTGGCGCTGTATTCGCTGTTTCCGATGATCCTCGCCATCTTTGCCGGCAAGCTGACCGATCGGCTGGGCGCACGCTGGCCGATGGTGGCTGGATCGTGCGGCATCGCGTTCGGGCTCACGCTGCCGTACTGGTTTCCGCATACGACCACGCTCTATTTTCAGGCAGCGCTGGTGGGCGCGGGGCACGTGTTCTACAACGTGTCGGTGCAAAACATGATCGGCGGCATCGGCGCGAAGGCGGATCACACCAAGAACTTCAGCAACTTCGGTCTGGCGATGGCAACGGGCAGTTTCATCGGGCCGCTGGTCGCCGGGTTCGCCATCGATCACGTCGGATACATATACGCGTATCTCATCCTGGCCGCGTCGCCGTTGATCACCGCCGTCATCATGGGCACGGCGAAACACGTGAGCAGCGGCCGCAGCCGGCACAAGGCGGACGATGCCATCACCAAGGACGAAGCAGCCGCTTCGTCGCAACCGTTCGAGCTTCTTTTCACCAGCCGTCCGCTGCGCCGGGTGCTGATCACCGGCGCGGTGCTGCTGACGGGGATCGATCTGTTTCAGTTCTACATGCCGATCTACGGGCACTACATCGGTCTTTCCGCCTCGCAGATCGGCGTGGTGCTCGGCACGTTCTCGGCGGCGGCGTTCATCGTGCGCATCTGGATGCCGGCCATCGTCGAGCGGCTGGGCGCGGAACGGGTGCTGGTCGCCTCCATGTTCACGGCGGCCGTCACCTATGTCGCGGTACCGTTCGTCACCCACATGGTGGTGCTGTGCGTGATCTGCTTCATCCTGGGCTTGGGCACCGGATGCGGACAGCCGCTGTCGCTATCGCTGATCTACCAGCGGGCACCGGGCGGGCGTTCCGGCGAGGCGCTGGGACTGCGCGCCACGCTGAACAACTTCACCCACATGGTGACCCCGCTCATGTTCGGCGCACTCGGCACGGCCTTCGGGGTGACGCCGGTGTTCCTGTTCAACTCGCTGATGCTCGCGGGCGGAGGGCTGATCATCGGGCGGCGGTAAGGAGCGTCCGATCGACGTGCTCAGGAGAGCGCGACCTCGAAGCCCTTCCTGGTCGCAGGTCGTGCCATGCAGCGCTCGTACCACGCTTTCACGTTCGGGAATTCCGCCAGATCCACCTTGTGCCGCTCGTGCCGCCAGGCCCAGCCGAGAATCGCGAAATCGGCGATGGAGCACTCATCGGCGACGTAGTCACGGCCCGCCAGGCGCCGATCCAGCACGCCATACAGGCGGCGCGTCTCCTTCGAGTACCGTTCCAGGCCGTACTTCTGGTCGGCGGGATCGGCCACCTGCAGGAAGTGATGCACCTGGCCGGGCATCGGCCCGAATCCGCCCATCTGCCACATCAGCCACTCCAGCACCGCGACCTTCTTGCGCGTGTCGGTGGGCAGGAACTTGCCGGTTTTCTCCGCCAGGTAGATCAGAATCGCACCGGATTCGAACACGCTGATCGGCTGGCCGCCGGGCCCGTCGCTATCGACGATCGCGGGAATGCGGTTGTTCGGACTGATCTTCAGGAACTCCGGCTGGTACTGCTCGTTCTTGCCGATGTTCACGGTGTGCACGTTGTAAGGCAGGCCCATCTCCTCCAGCGCCACGCTGATCTTGCGGCCGTTGGGGGTGTTCCAGGTGTGCAGCTCGATTGTCACGGGGCGCTCCCTTCCTTTCTCATATCGATGGTTCGAACCGGCCGGCACGCTTTCCGCACAAGACTCCCCTCTCCCTGCGGGAGAGACGCCACGATGCGCGCATCCCGACTTGCGCCCTGGAACCTGGCGTCTCTTCCCTCACCCCCAGCCCCTCTCCCAGGGGGAGAGGGGAGCGTCGCGTGCCCGCTGGGGCGGGCAGGTTCCTGGGTAGGGGATGGGGGTGAGGGAATGAAGGCTCGGGCCATGGCTGCGCGCTTACTCAATTCATCCGTATGCCGGCATCGCGGATGATCTTGCCCTTCACCTTCATTTCGGTGCGGATCAGCTCGGCGAATTCCTGCGGTGTGCTGGCCACCACGTCGATGCCTGCGTTGAACAAGCGCTCGGTGATATCAGGGCGCTGCAGGAACTGCGCGATCTCGCGGTGAAGCAGGCCGATGACGGCCGGCGGCGTGCCTGCGCGGGTGAAGGCGCCGATCGTCGCGGCCGATTCGTAACCGGGCAAGCCCGCGGATGCGATGGTGGGCAAGCCCGGCATGAGGCGCGTGGGCTGCGCCGTGGTCACTCCTACCGCCCGCAACCGTCCGGCCGCAAGATGCCCTTTCGAGGCGTTCGCGGTGGCGAACATCAACTGGACCCGCCCGCCGATCACGTCGTTCAGCGCGAGCTGCGCCCCCTTGTAGGGAATGACCGTGATATCCACACCCGCCATCGCGCTGAAGATGGCGCCGGCGAGATGGTTCGAATTGCCGATGCCGGAGCTCGCCATGTTGAGCTCGCCCGGCTTCTGCTTCGCCAGCTCGACGAGGTCCTTGACCGTCTTCACCGGCAGCGACGGATGGACCACGAGCACATTGGGCGATTGAATCGCCAGCATGATCGGCGCGAAATCGCGCACCGGATCGAACGGCACCGATGTGCGCATGAAAGGCGAGAGCCAGGTCACGGCGCCCGTCAGCATCAGGGTATGGCCGTCCGGCTGCGCCTCCACCAGGATCTGACCGGGAACGACGCCGCCCGGGCGATTGTCCACGACGACCGGCTGGCCGAGGCGGCTCGTCAGGTGAGGACCGATGAGACGCGCGGTGAAGTCTCCCGTCCCGCCCACGCCGGAGGCGATCAGGCGTATCGGTCGATGCGGAAACTCGGGCGCGCCGGCGGTGGCCGCGACGGCCGCATGGGCGAGCAGGCAACAGCCCAGGAGGCGAGCGCCCGGATTGCTCGGCGCCTGCCAACCGGATGCCTTCGACTCCTCGAGCTTGCGCGTTCGTCCCCGCAGAAGCATCACCGGCGCAGCGTGCTCACGTTCTGTGCGACCTCGGTGTAGTCGCTATCGGACAGACGTGAACCGGAACGAGACGAGCTCGCGCCTTGCAGCTCCCAATCGTAGGCGATGTGGTGGCGTCCGATGTCGGACACCGTGTTGCAGGAAATCTGCGCCATGCCGCGGCTGATCTCACCGCGATAGATGTCCAGCGCGCGTTTCGCGCCCGCGTAGCCCGCGGCGGCCGTGCCGTAGAGCGTGCTGCGCCCGATCAGCACCATCTTCGCGCCCAGCGCTAAGGCCTTCACCACGTCGCTGCCACGGCGCACGCCGCTATCGAAGATGACCGTGGTGCGATCGCCCACTGCGGCGACGATATCCGGCAATACTTCGATCGGCGCGGGCGCGCAGTCGCAGTTGCGTCCGCCGTGGTTGGAGACGATCACGCCGTCGGCACCGAGCTCGACCGACCTGGACGCGTCATCCGGATGCAGCAGCCCCTTCACGAGCAGCTTGCCGGGCCAGATGTCGCGCAGCGCCTTGAGGTCGTCCCAGTTGAGCGAATCGTTGCGCGTTTCCTTGTTGCCGCCGTAAGCGGCCGTGACCTTGCCCTGCAGCTCCGCGGGAAAATTCACCCGCTGCGGCATGCCGCCGTTGGCGATGTAGCGTCCCAGCACGCCCAGCATCCAGCGCGGGTGCATGAGCACGTCGGTCGTGTTCTTGCTGTTGTACTGGAAGGGCACGGAGAAGCCGTTGCGGCGGTTGTATTCGCGGTTGCCGGCGACCGCGCCGTCCACAGTGACCAGCAGCGCTTCGAATCCCGCGGCCGAAGCGCGGCGCACCAGTTGATGCGAGAGCTTGCGATCGGCCCACATGTAGAGCTGCATCCAGAGCGTGCCGCCCACCTCGCCGGAGATTTTCTCCATGCTGGTAATCGAGCCGGTCGCGAGCGAGAACGGAATGCCGGCGTCCTTGGCGGCGCGCGCGAGCTCGAGCTCGCCCTGATACCACATCATGCCGGCGGCGCCGGTGGGCGCGATGCCGATCGGCATCCTGTGTTCCTTGCCGAAAACCGTGGTGTCGAGCTTGCGGCCGGACACGTCGACCAGCATGCGCGGCCGAAACCGGATGCGCTCGAACGCCTCGCGGTTGTTGCGCAGCGCGCACTCTTCCTCGGTGCCGCGATCGACGAATTCGAACAGCCACTTGGGCAAGCGCCGCTTGGCCATGTCGCGCAGGTCGAAAATGTTCTGAGCCTCGTCCACGCTCGGGAAAATCATTGCGTCACCTTTCGTTCGGGTTCGATGTGCTGCCGGGTCGGAAGCGAGGTCCCCGCCCTCTCCGCGCGGCCTCTCCGCGCGCCTGGGCTGTGCGCCTGGACTGCGCGCCTGGACTGCGCGCCGCAGCCGCGTTCGGATTTCAGCCGCATTGTCCACCAAGAGCGCCGATTGTAGAAGTGCCGTCGTCCATCCACCGAAGCCGTACAGCCGCATTGTGGACTGTCACGCGCAGCCAAACCAGACGCGGCCGCCTGTGGCAACATCGGGACCCCGACACGCTTCGCTGCGGATCGCAGCGTCTGCCCGTCGGCGCACAGCACAAGAAATCACACCCCTTCGAGCTCGGCATGATGCAAGAGGTCCTGGTCCGGCTGAGCCGGATGCCCTTTGCCGCGCTCCGCCATGGACAGGCGTCTGCTGCTCATCGTCGCGGCCGCGGTGAACCTGGCGGTGTCGACGCTCATGCTGCTGCTTTTCGTCAGCGCTGCGCTTGCGCTGTGGCACATCATCGCCCTGGCGCTCGTGAGCAGCCTGACCTGGGCCGTGGACAATCCCACCCGTCAGGCCTTCGTGCCGGACCTGGTGGACCGGGAAGACCTGACCAATGCCATCGCGCTCAATTCGGTCGCCATAGAGATCACGGTGGTGGTCGGTCCGGCCCTGGGCGGGATACTGATTCCGGCCTTGGGCATGAGCGGCGCCTACGCGCTCATCTCGGCCATCTATCTCCTGGATGTGCTGGTGCTGCTGATGCTGAAGGACGTGAGGCAGGCTGCGCCGCACGCGCACGAGTCCCCGGCGCGCAGCCTGCTCGGCGGACTGCGCTATGTCTGGAGCAACCAGACGGTGTTCGTGCTGCTGGTGGTCGCCTTCCTTCTCAACCTGCTCGCCGCGCCCTACCGCTATGCATTTCTGCCCCTGTTCGCCCGCTACATCCTGGATGCGGGCCCGGCGGGCTACGGCATGCTCACAGCCATGGCCGGCGTCGGAGCGCTGGTGGCGGGTATATGGGTCGTCTCCCTGGGCAATTTCCGACGCAAGGGGCGGATGCTGATATGGAGCGGCCTCGCCTGGCCGGTCTCCCTGCTGCTGTTCGCGTTCTCGACCCAATATTCGGTTTCGATGGCGCTCGTGTTCGCCGCCGGGCTTGCCCAGGCGATCGTCTGGACCATGATAGCGACGTTGATCCTGAGCAACACCGCGCAGTCGATGCGAGGCCGGGTGATGGGACTGCGCACCGGCGTCGTCTTCAGTTTACCGATCGGCAATTTTCTCGCCGGCGCGGCGGCCGAACGCTTCGGCGCACCGATCGCCCAGGGCGCCTACGCAGCAATCGCGATCTTCATCATGCTGGCGATCGTGCTGCTGGTGCCCAGCCTGCACCGTTCGCAATGACGGGATCGCGCTCGCGGCTCGGCGTGCTCCTCGCTCTTCACTTCGAGGCCGATCTGCGCGCGCGAGAAGACGATCGAGTGCTCGCAGACGAGATCCGCGACCTCGGCCTTGTCCTCGGCCGATAGCGCATCGTAGGCGGTGCGCATATCGGCGAACTCGGTGTTGCCGCCGCTGGAGGGGATCACGCGCGCATGCAGAAGCGTGTAGCCGGCGCCGACCGACAGCTACTTGATGCTGATCCCGGTCTCCTTGACCAGTGTCGTGAGGCGCTTGCGCTCCACGTTCCGATAGTCGTCGAGCTCCTTGCGCCCGCCGGCGATGATCTCGATGCCCAGCGTCTTTAGGCGATCGCCGAACGCGGGCTCGCGGGCAGCCTTGACCACTTCCGCTGCTGCCTTGTCGACGATCGCCTCGGGCGTGCCCTTGGGGGCGACGATGCTGTACCAGCCGAAGGTCACGTAGCCCGGCACCGTGTCGGCGATGGTCGGCAGTTTGGGCAATCCCGGTGCGCGCTTGGCCGTGCTGACACCGAGCGCCCGCAAGCGCCCGGACGTCACATGCGGATACGCCGCCGGGAACACGGCGAACTGCATCTGGATCTCGTTCGCGATCGCATCGATCAGGGCCGGCGCGACACCCTTGTACGGCACGTGCAGCATGTCGATGCCGCTCATGTGCGTGAACATGACGGTGGTGAAATGCTCGCCGCTGCCCATGCCGCCGGAGCCGTAGCGCAGCTTCCCCGGCGACTGCTTCGCCAGCGCGATCAGCTCGGAGACCGACTTCGCCGGCACCTGGGGATTGACGGCCAGGATCCATGGCACCAGCCCAACCAGCGAGACCGAGACGAAATCCTTGTCCAGGTCGAACTTGAGATTGGGGTAGACCGCGGTGGCGATGAAGAGCTGCGAGGTCAGCATCATCCAGGTGTAGCCGTCGGGATTCGCGCGCAGCGTATGCTCCGCGCTCAGGATGCCGGCCACCCCCGGACGGGAATCGACGATCACCCGCTGGCCCCACACGTTGTAGAGATGATCGGCAATCAGCCGGGACATGATGTCCGGGCCCGACCCCGGCGCGCTGCCGATGATCAGGCGGATCGGCTTGTCCGGGAAACTCGTTTGCGCGGCAGGCGCCATAGGCGCTGTCGCAGCGGTGAAGATGGCGATTGCGATCGGCAGTGCGGCACGCATTGAGACCCTCCTCCGTTTTACGCTGCTCGGTGGACCGTTGCGGCATCGATCCGATGCCAACATCATCGGGCCGGACGGTACACCCAGCGCGCGAACCGCGCAATTCGCGCCCTCCCTATTCGCGCTTTCCCTAATCCTCGCCTTGCGGCCTCCGCTCCTTCCCGTGCCGACCGGTAATTCTTTCGCCCCGGTGCAACAGCAAGTCAGTATGATCGAGGCGAGCCGGTGGAATGAAACCGCAGTGAGCGTGGCGTCCGCAGATCGCGACCATCGGGGAAGTGGCCGCGGAACGACGCGCCGGACGCACGCGAGGGGATGAGGATGAACGACAAGCTTTTTCTTTGCTGCACGCTGATGTTCGCGCTGGCCCTGCCTGCGGCCGCCCAGGGTGGAGGAACCCTCGAGAGGATCCGCCACAAGGGCGTGATCACGCTGGGATACATCGACGGCGCAGCACCTTTCTCCACGGCCGGCGCGAACCGGGAGCCGCAAGGCTATTCGGTGGATCTGTGCCGTGAGATCGCCAGCGGCATCCGGGAGCAATTGAAGCTTCCCAAGCTCGACACGCGCTGGGTTGCGCTCACGATACAGAACCGGCTCGAGGCCGTGCGCACAGCCCGCGTCGATCTCGAGTGCAGCACCACCACTCGGACGCTGTCGCGCCAAGCCGAAGTCGATTTCAGCCTGATCACCTTCGTCGACGGGGGCAGCATCCTGACCACGAGCGCCAGCAGCACGCGGCGCCTGCTCGACTTCGGCGGCAAACGCATCGCGGTGATCTCGGGCACCACCACCGAGAAGGTATTGCGCGAGTCGCTCGCCGAGCGCTCGATCAAGGCCGAGGTGGTGACTGTCAAGTCGCGCCCCCAAGGGTTGAAGCTGGTCGAAGGCTCCAAGGTGGACGGATTCGCTGCCGACCGTACGACACTGATCGGGCTGATGTCCGCGAGCCAGCGCAGCTTCAGCCTGCTCGACGAGGACTTCTCGATCCGCTTGCCGTGATGTTCTGGTCGTCGCTCGCGCTGGCGGCCTTTGCGCAATCGATCAAGCTGCCGGATTTGCGCTCGCCGCCTCCGTCGATGGTCACGTTGAAACCCGGCGAGCCCTGCAACGCGTGCGGCCGCGTCGTCTCGATCCGGGAGGTCCAACTCGATCAAAGGTCCAGTGTCCCGCCGGCGTTCCACGGCAGTCCCGGCAGTTCGTCCGGATCGGTCGATCGCAACCTGGTTGGCGCAGTGATCTATCTTCCGCTCGGCGGCGCAACGAGGGAGCGACCCTTCGTCGGCGGCGTCGGCACGCCCGAGGCGCAGGCGCGCTTCCGTCAAAGCAGCTACGAGATTCTGGTGCGTCTCGACGACGGCACGCTGCGCACGACCCAGCGTCACGATGGCAGCCGCTACAGCGTCGGCGACCGGGTGAGACTCGCGGGCAACGACGAGATTGAACTGATCGCCCGATGAAGCCATCGCGGGCGGCGTCCGCTGTACGGCGCCTGCAGGGAAAGTGTGAGCGCTCGGCCAGGCAAGCTTTCGGGATCGCCTACTGCAAAGCCGGCAGCGGCGGCGCCACGCCGCCCGGAAGCGGCTGCTGCGCGACGTTGAGCACCATGGCCAGCATGGTGTAGTACCCGGTCAGCCCGATCAGGTCGACGACACCCTGCTCGCCGAATCGGTCCGCCACGGCGGCGAAGGTCGCATCGCTCACGCCGTGGCTGTCGTGCAGCTCCTTGCAGAAGCGGTAGACGGCCGCTTCGTCGTCTTGCAGCGCGCGCGGCGGCCTACCCTGCAGGAGGTCTTCGATTACGCCGGGATCGATCCCCTCTTTCACAGCTCGCGGACTGTGCTCGATCCATTCCACCTGGGCGCTCCACTGGCGCGCGGTAATGATGATGGCGAATTCGCGCAGGCGCGGTGGCAGCGAACAGCTGTAGCGCAGGTATTCGCCGACCTTCTGCGTTCGGGACATCAAGGCCACGCTGCGCAACAGGACAGCGTTCGGACCGAGCGGATTGAACTTGCCACGCGGGCCGCTCTCCAGTTCCTTCACGGCCTTGCGCTGCGCGTCGCTCATCTCGCTTTCGGTCAGCGGTTTGAATCGAGACATTTCTCGCACCCTGTTCGAGTTTCGATTGGAGGAAGCATTTCGCTTGTTCGGAAGCCGCCGCCCGCGGCCATCAGGCATCGCCGCGGCGGCAGCTATTGCGGCAGGATGCCGTGCTTGCGCATGAGCTTGCCCCAGCGCGCCACTTCCTTGCGATTCTCCTCGGCGAACTGCTCGGGCGTGGTGGTTCTGGGGATGGAGCCACCGGCGATCAGCCGGGCATTGATGTCGGGCATGTTGACGATCTTCACCAGGACGTCGTGCATCTTGTCGATGACCAAGCGGGGCGTTCCCGCCGGCGCGACCAGGCCTTTGAAGTTGCTCGATTCGAAATCGACGAAGCCCTGCTCTTCGAAGGTGGGCACGTCCGGCATGGTGGCCAGGCGCTTGGGACCGGCAAAGCCCAGCACCTTTACCCTGCCGGCCTTGTAGTGGCCCATGGCGACCGCCGGATTGATGAACATGAGGTCGTTCCTGCCTGCAAGCACTTCCAGTACGGCGGGGCCAGCGCCCTTGTAAGGGATGTGCAATACGTCGATCTTCATCGTGTCCATCAACAGCAGGAGCGACAGGTGACCGCCGGAGCCTGCGCCCGAGGAAGCGAAGTTGACCTTGCCCGGATGGGCCCTGGCGTAGGTGATCATCTTTTTCGCGGTGTTGGGCGGAAAGCTGGGGTGCGCGATCAGCACGTTCGGCGTGAGGTCGAACTTCGTGATCATGGCGAAGTCCTTGACCGGATCGTAAGGGACCTTCTTGTGCAGCAGCGTCGCGAAAATATGCGTATTGGGCGCTGCCACCAGAAACGTGTAGCCGTCGGGCTCCGCCCTGGCGACGATCTCCCCGGCGATCATGCCGCCGGCGCCGCCCCGGTTTTCGTAGATGACGGATTGACCCAGCAGCTCGGCTGCCTTGACCGCGATCGGCCGCACGATCGCATCCGTGCCGCCGCCGGCCGCGTAGGGAATGACCCAGCGCATCGGCTTCCTGGGGTAGTTCTCCTGGGCGTGGGCTCCCCCGATGGCGGCGACGGCAAGCACGGCCATCCCGAGTGTGCGCAGCATCATCAAAATTCCCTCCACGGATCGCGCTTTGAAATTTCTGCGCCCGCAAGCCGTGCCGGTCATGCCGGCAACGACGGGGCGTTCCTGCGCCCGGACACAGCCTGCCGGTATGGTAACTCCGATCATGGACGAAGCCGTTTTCGCGCGCGTGCCGCGTTCCAGCCGTACACCGAAGCTTGCGTGCGCTCCCGGCGAATCGGTTGCACGCGCGGCCATCGAGCCGCTGCGCCGGCGCTGCTCGCGGGCCGTGCGAGAGGGCAATCAGCCCGGATCGGGCACGAAACGCACGGCACCCGGAAACGGCCGCGGTTGCGCGAATCGTGGCGCACCCGGGATGATGCCGCGCGCGACCAGGTTCTCATAGCGGTCGTAGTAGATCGTGAACACTTGCTCAGGGTGCGCGCTCGCACGCCGGAAGTCGGTGAACGCCACCGCCGAATGCTCGCGCTCGCCATGGCCGGTGCCGAGCTTGTCGAGTTGCCGCCTCGGCGCCGTCGCGCCGAATTGCTCCGACTCCCGCACGCTGCCGGCAGGATCGTCCGCAGGCGCAGCGGGCGCTTCGGAGCGCTCGGCCTTCCCGCTCTCATCCATCCGGTTCCCTGCGCTTTCCTGGGGATGCGGATAGGGCTGCGGCCTGCGACGCGCTGGCGTCCGCTCGCGAAACACCGCGACGCCGATGACGCCCACGTCGTTCGCACGCCCGGTGCGTGCGGCGTAGCTGTCGGGTAGCGCCGTGAAATAAAACGAAGCCACCTCGTCGGCGTTCTTGCGCCACCCCGATATCTCGTAGGATTGCCACGGCGAGAATACGTAGCCGGTCTGGCCCGGGGCGGCGCTTTCGCCGCTCACCACGTTGACACCGTCGACCGATACCACCGAGAGGATTCTGCCGGCGCTGCGATTGCTGACCCGGATGGCATAGCGCTCACCGGGCTGGCCGGCGATATAAAGCTTGCCGCCGTGCAAGAACGGCAAGCACGATCACTCCGCCGTGATGTTCTTCTCCCGAATGAGCTTCCCCCACTTGTCGTAGTCGCGCTCGAGCAGCGCGGCAAGCTGCTCGGGCGTTCCGGCAACGGGGTCGGCGCCGGTGGCGAGCAACTTGTCGCGCACGTCCGGCATGCTCATCGCCTTCTGGATCGCCTGGCTCAAACGATTCACCAGCTCGCGCGGCGTCTTGGCCGGGGCAAGGATCGCGTACCAGTTGGCCGCCTCCACGTTCTTGAATCCCTGCTCTTCCAGGGTGGCGACATCGGGAAGGACCTCGACCCGCTTCTCGCCGGCGATGCCGATCGCGCGCAGCTTGCCGGCGCGAATGTGCGGCAGCAACGGCGTGACATCCAGGATGATGGCGCTCACCTGCCCGCCCATCGCATCCACCATCGAAGGCGCGGCGCCCTTGTACGGCACGTGCACGAGGTCGATCTTGGCCGCAGCCTTCAGCAGCTCCAGCGCAAGGTGCGGAATGCTGCCGACCCCGCTGGACGCGAGCGTAACTTGACCCTTGCGCGCACGGGCGAGCGCCGCGAACTCCTTCACATTCTTCACCGGCAGCGACGGATGGACGGCAAGCGTGCTGCTGGCATTGACCACCTGGCCGATCGGCGCGAAATCCCGCAGCGGATCGTACGGAAGTTTCGGCATGATGTGCGGGCTGATCGCGAGCGCTCCGCAGGTGGAAAAGTACAGCGTATGGCCGTCGGGCGCCGATCGCGCGACGTGATCGGCGGCGATGGTGGCGTTCGCGCCGGCCCGATTCTCGACGATCGCATTGGTGCCGAGCAGCGCCGGCATCTTCGCGGCCAACAGGCGAGCGGTGAAGTCGGTCGGGCCGCCGGGCGGAAAGCCGACCACGAACCGGATCGGTTTCCCACCGAAGCTCTGGGCGAATGTCGGCGGCGTGGCGGCGCACAGGACCAGCGCGCCGATGGCCAGGATGCGATTCATGTGTGTTTTCCTCCTCATGCTGCGTCTCTTCATTGTAACCACAGGCCCACGCGCCTTCGGCGCATTCTTGCCTCCCGCCGGCGCATTCTTGTCTCCCGGCCGGCGCATTCTTGTCTCCCGGCCGGCGCATTCTTGCCTCCCGCCGGCGCATTCTTGTCTCCCGGCCGGCGCATTCTTGTCTCCCGGCCGGCGCATTCTTGCCTCCCGGCCGGCGCATTCTTGCCTCCTGCCGGCGCATCCCTTGCCTGCCGCCGGGCGTGTTCCTGCCGCCCGTCGTGCGCAAGACGCGCCTTAAGCTCACGGCCCCAAGCCCGAGGCACGCGTCGACATGGGCACGCCTCAACTGTTCAAACGCCGCGCAGGCGAGTACATTTGGACGACTTCCGGGAGGACGCTGTGCTGGTGATCAGCGAGCAGCATATGGCTGCCCTGCATCGAACTGCTGGCGTGCAGTTCGAAAACGAAATGGTGGCGCACGGCCTTCAGTTCGCTCCGAAGCTCGCCAAGGTGATCGGCGAGGAGCAGCTGCGCCGTGCCATCCGTGCTGGCTCGACGCGTGCGCAGCAGCACGGCTTCACCCAGCGCGGCCCGGTGCGGCTGTGCATCGAAGCGATGTTCCTGTTCGGCAGCGCCTTCGACGACGACCCGCAATATCCCTGGGCCCGCGCCATCCTGCAAGCCGATGCGGAGCAGATGACGCGGGCCAACCGCCTGTACGAAAAAGTGCTCGATTACCAGCAGAAGGTTTCAGGCCCGGACGGCGTCAATACGCGCGAAGCGCTGCGCAAGCTCGCGCAGCTCAGTCAGCGTCCGCCGGCGCCTCCTCACGGCTCCATCGAAGACGGCGTGATGTGGGAGCTTGCGAACGTCTTTCCCGAAAAGGCGGCGTACGCCGGCAAGGAGGCGTTGCGGGGTCTCGTCGCCGAAGGCATTGCAGCCGCCCGCAAGGCCGGCTTCGAAGCGGCGCGCAGCCAAACGGCCGTAGTGATGCTGATGTTCATGTTCGGGCACGGCTGCAGCGACGACCTGCTGTATCCGTGGATCGCCCGAACCCTGCACGACCCGCGCATCGCCGATCCGGCGGTTCGAGCCGATCGACTGGAACGCAAGGCGCTCACCTGGTTGAGTCACGTGCTGGCCGGCCACAAGGAGCGGGCAACGGCATGAGCGAGGAAAAGAAGCCGACCGCGCCTGCCGCCGGTAACGGCGCCGCACCGATCGCCTGCACCACGATCCGACTCCCGCCCGACGACAAAAAGGAAAGCCGCGCGAACCCTGCCGGACGCAACGCGGTAGATCCCGAAACGACCGTGATACCGCCGCAGCATCCGCCGCAGGCGGGTTGAGGCGAATCTTCCCTCACCCCCAGCCCCTCTCCCGGGGGGAGAGGGGAGGGTGAGGCCGGGAATTCGCGGACCATAGCGGCGCGAGCTTCCCGGGCGAGGGGCCCCACTTGTGGGGATCGATCGCAAAGCGAGTCGACGCCAACCGCCGTGTCACCGATCGTCGAGCCTACGACGTAGCTGTTCGAGGCGGTCCGCGCCGGCCAAACGACATCCGCCTGCATGCCGATGCGCGCACTGCAAGTGAGGGAGCGGGCTGTCCGCCATGTGGCGGAAGCTCGCTACGCCCCCGAAAGCGCCCGCGCCAGCACCCGGGCGTCTTGCACTTCTTCCAGGCCGTCGACCAGGTCGATCAGCCGCTCCATGGCGGCTTCGGGCAGCGCGCGGCGCATGCAATCGCGCACCTTCACCAGGTGCTGATCGCGCCCGATCGGATTGCGCGACGAGCCGCGATACGCATCGCAGCGCTCGACCAGTTCGCGTCCGTCCTTCAGTTTCGCCCGCGCCTGCACCCAGGTCTCGAGGGTCGAGGTGGAGATATCGGGGTTGGGCTTGAGGCGGATCTTCTTCAGCGCGGCCTCCACTGGCGCCGAGAACCGCACCGCGTCGGAAAACGAATCGATGCCGACCTGATCCTGGGTGAGCGCCACGGCCGCAACGTACTGGTAGCTGAACTTGCCGTCCAGCCCGGTCTCAGGCGCGGGGCGCGAAAGGCCGGGCCGGCGCGAGGACGCTTCGATCTCGAGCCACTCGACATCGTCGGCGCGAATACCGTGCTTCTCGCGCAAGAGCACCACCGACTCGGTCGCCCATTGCATGTTGATCTGCGCCGGGTAGCGCTTGATGTTGAAGCCGTGCTGCTCCAGGTTCCAGCGGCTGCCCAATCCGTCCAGCAGGTCCTCCCAGACGAACTCGGCGCCGAAGATCGTCTCGACGTAGCCGCGTTCCGTTTCGAAGATCGCATCGTGCGCGGTGAACCCGTCCGCGGCCAGCAGGGCCGCTTCCACGCCCATGCGGCACGAATTGCCCGGATGCGTGCACTTGGTCATGGTGCCGTTGTTGGCGAACAGCGCCCCGGTTCTCGATGCGCCGATGCCGAGCGCCATGCGCACCTTCTGTTCGTCCAGCCCGAGCAGCTTGGCGCAAGCCGTGGCGGCCGACGGCGGACCGTAGATGCCCGGCGGATGGAACGGGCGCGACTCGGACTTGCGCGCGGCCATCGCGATGCGCTGCTGGATTTCCCATCCCACCGCGAACGCGGTCAGCACCTCGCGCCCCGAGGAGCCGTTGACTTCCGCCAGTGCCAGCACGCCGGGCAGCAAGGTCGAGGTGCCGTGCGTCGAGGGAATGCCCTGCGGCTCGTAATCGAGCACGTGCATGGCGGCGCCGTTGGCGAACGCCGCGAGCAACGCATTGGTGCGAAAGCTCGCACCGACCACGGCGCACTCGGGGCGGCCGCCGAGACGCTCGACGTAGCGATGGATGTGGTCCAGCACCGGCTGCTTCGAACCCGCCAGAAGGTTGGCGATCCCGTCGAGAATGATGGTCCGGGTGGCAGCGCGCACCGGCTGCGGGATGTCCTCGTAGCGCGTCGTGGCGATGAAGCGGGCGATTTGCTCGGTGGCGTTGGCGTTCACGTGGCACCTCGTGCGGTGGAACCGGTTCGATTCGGATTGCGACGAGTGTCGCGCCCGCGGGCAGTGGGCGTCAATCGTTCACCGCGAGGTCATCGCTGACAAGGCGGATGCGGGGATGCGGGTTGGCGACCCTGCGCACATCCGAGCCGGCGAACGCCGATGCGCTGCATCGCATCGGGCCACGTGCCCGCGGATGCGGGCGGGGTGGTGTGGATTTAGATCAACGCGCCAGTCGTTACTGCGGCTCGATCCCGGCTTCGCGCGCGACCTTGGCCCACCGGGCGGTCTCGACACGGAAGAACTCGGTGAAGGCAACCGAATCGAGAGGCTCCACGATCACACCCATGTCCGTGAGCCGCTGCTTGAGTTTCGGCTGGGTGAGCAGCTTGAGAACGTCGGTCTCGATCTTCTTCTGGATGGCCTTGTCCAGTCCGACGGGCGCACAGATGCCGTACCAGGAAGAGACGTCGTAGCCAGGCAGGGCCTCCGCGATCGACGGCACTTCCGGCAGCCATTCGCTGCGCTTGGCCGTCGTCACGCCGAGCGCGCGCACCTTGCCCGCTTTGACCGGCGCGATGTAATTGGGCAGGTTCGACATGTGCGCCGAGATCCGGCCGGCCAACAGGTCGTTCTGGGCCAGCGCGGCGCTCTTGTAGGGCACGAACGTGATGTCCGCCTTGGACATGCTCTTGAGCAGCTCGAACGAAAGCTGCGGCGACGAGCCGCGCCCGGTCGAGCCGTACTCGAGCTTGCCGGGATGGGCCTTGGCGAGCGCGACGTACTCCTTGAGGTTCTTCGCCGGTATGCTGGGATGGATCACCAGGATGTTGGGCGACAGGCCGATCCGCGCCAGGATGGCGAAGTCGCGCAGGTGGCTGTACGAAAGGTTCTTGTACAACGCCGGGGCGATCGAATCACCCACGCCGCAGCGGTGCAGCGTGTAACCGTCCGGGGCGGCCTTGGCAACGTAGGCGGGCGCGATCGTATTGCCGGCGCCCGACCGATTCTCGACCACGACCTGCTGGCCCCACATCTCGCTCATGGCAGCGGCCACGACGCGCGTCAATCCGTCCGCCACGCTGCCCGGTCCCGGGCCCAGGAGGAGCCGCACCGGCTTCGCGGGATAGCTCGCAGCGGCGCTCGACTGGGCCAAAGCGGAACAAGCGCCGAACAAAGCAGCAAACGCAAGCGACCCGATGACAACTCGCATGATGACTCCTCGCATTGACAATAGGGGTATGACGAACCGATGGTAGCGCGCCGCGCCGCCTTACGGCACTCGACGCAAGCGATCGCGCCGAAAAGCGAACGCGCGTGCCGCGTATCGGAACGCAGTGGATGCGAAAGTCCGTATGGCGGGCTGTTAGAATCCGGCCACGTGAACGCACCGCAGTCGCGGCGCGATTACATCCGGCCCGAGCGCCGGCGCGAACCGCCTGGGACGCCTCGTCGGCGCCCCTGCGACCCCGCTTCCCCTGCACGTTTTCGGAGGCACGAGGCAGCATGCCGCCAGCACCGCGCTGCCGGCAGCGAGCCCAGAACGAAAGATGGCCCAACCGGATCTGTCCAAGCTGCGCATCGAACGCGGCGCCGGTGCAATGCGCGCGAAACGCCGTTGGCCCCGCCTTATCGGGTGGCTGATCGTGCTCGCCGCAATCGCTGCGGGCGTGTTCTACTGGCGCTCGACCGCGCCGTTGCCGGTCGAGACCTACTCGGTTGCCACGGCGTATCCCTCGCAGGCGTACACGCTGCTCAACGCGACCGGTTACGTGGTCGCGCAACGCAAGGCCGCGGTCGCCTCGAAAGCAACCGGACGGCTCGAATGGCTGGGCGTGCGCGAGGGCAGCAGCGTGCACCAGGGCGAGGTGTTGGCACGCCTCGAGAACCGCGATGTGACCGCGAAGCGCGAGCAGGCCGCCGCCAACGTGAAGCTCGCCCAGGCGAATCTCGAACAAGCGCAGGCCGAGCTGCACGAAGCCGAACGCGCGTTCAAGCGCTCGAGCGACCTGCTCGAGCGCAAGTTCGTATCGCAGGCCGCGCACGATACCGCCATCGCCCGCCTGGACAAGGCGAAGGCCGGGATCAGCGCCCAGCGCGCCGCGATCGCCGTGGCGCAGGCGAACCTGCGCGCGACCGAAGTCGAAGTCGAACAGACGCTCATCCGCGCGCCGTTCGACGGCGTGGTCCTCACCAAGAACGCCAACGTGGGCGATGTCATCACGCCGTTTTCTTCGGCGCTGGGATCGCAGGCGGCGGTGGTGACGATGGCCGACATGTCGACCCTGGAAGTGGAAGCCGACGTGTCCGAATCGAGCGTGGGCAAGGTGCGGCTCGATCAGCCGTGCGAAATCCAGCTCGATGCCCTGCCCGATGGGCGCTTCCGCGGCGTGGTCGCGCGCATGGTGCCGACCGTGGACCGCGCCAAGGCCACGGTGACGGTGAAGGTGCGCTTCATCGACAAGGACCCGCGCGTGCTGCCGGAGATGAGCGCCAAGGTGGCGTTCCTGTCGCAGGAGCTGCCGCCGGAGCTGCGCACCCGGCGCACCGTGATCGATCCCGGCGCCATCGTCGAGCGCAACGGCCGGCGCGTGGTGTACGTCGTGCGCGAGGATCGCGCCATCGAGACCCCGATCGAAGCGGGCGACAAGCTCGGCGACTGGCTCGAAGTGGTCAAGGGCGTCGCGCCCGGCGACAAGGTGGTCGCGAACCCGCCCGAAAAGCTGCACGACGGCGACCGGATCGCGTTGCAGGCCGCTTCGGGCTAGGCTGTTGGAAAAGTCGGCCAAGCGAAGAAAGTCGTCATTCCCGCGCAAGCGGGAATCCAGCAACCGACGGATTCGGATTGCAGCCCAAATCCTGGGCTCCCGCTTGCGCGGGAGGTCGCTTCCGCCAGAGCGGGAGGTCGCTTCCGCCAGAGCGGGAGCGACATCGTTTTTCAATCGCCTGCTGATGCGACGTGCAGGCAGCGAGCTCCGCCGGCATGGATGAAGCGCCGCCTTTCATCGCGATCCATCGTCTGTTCAAGGCGTATCGCCGCGGCGGGCAGATCGTGCCGGTGCTCTCGGACATCACGCTCGACGTCGCGGCCGGCGAGTTCACGGCCCTCATGGGCCCTTCAGGCTCGGGCAAGAGCACGCTGCTCAATCTGATCGCGGGCATCGACAAGCCCGACAGCGGCGAATTGCGCGTCGGCGGCCTCGACATCACCGCGCTGTCCGAATCGGAGCTCGCGGATTGGCGCGCCGGCCACATCGGCTTCGTTTTCCAGTTTTATAACCTGATGCCGGTATTGAGCGCATTCGAGAACGTCGAGCTGCCGTTGCTGCTCACCGCGCTCTCGCGCGCCGAGCGCCGCAAGCGGGTGGATCTGACACTCTCGATGGTGGGACTCGACGATCGCAAGACGCACTACCCTTCCGAGCTCTCCGGCGGCCAACAGCAGCGCGTCGCCATCGCGCGCGCGATCGTCACCGACCCTGCACTCATCGTCGCCGACGAGCCGACGGGTGATCTCGACCGCGTCTCCGCGGGCGAGGTGCTGGGATTGCTGCAGCGTCTGAACCAGGAGCTCGGCAAGACCATCCTGATGGTGACGCACGACGCGCAGGCAGCCCGTTTCGCACGGCGCCTGATCCAGCTCGAGAAGGGCGAGCTCAGCACCCAGCCGCAGGCGTCCGCATCCTGATGGCACGGCCACCCAGCGCATGTTCGTCCTGAAACTCATCGTCCGAAACAGCATGCGCCACCGGCTGCGCACGCTGCTCACGATCGTGGGGCTGCTGATCGCCGTGGTTGCCTTCGGGCTGCTGCAGACGGTCGTCGATGCCTGGTACGCCGGTGCGCAAGCCGCATCCAGCACGCGCCTGGTCACGCGCAATGCGATCTCGCTCGTCTTCCCCTTGCCCTTGAGCTACGAGGCCCGCATCCGCAGCGTGGAAGGCGTCACTACGGTTGCGCGCGCCAACTGGTTCGGCGGCATCTACCAGGATCCGAAGAAGTTCTTCGCCCAGTTCGCGATCTCGCCCAACTATCTCGATCTCTACCCCGAGTTCGTGTTGCCCGATGCGCAGCGCCAGGCGTGGCTACGCGACCGCAAGGGCTGCCTGGTAGGGCGCCAGCTCGCGAATGACTATGGTTTCAAGGTGGGCGACGTGCTGCCGCTGCGGGGTACGATCTTCCCGGGCACCTGGGAATTCGTGATCCGCGGCATCTTCGATGGATCGGACGAAACCAAGATCACCCGCCAGATGATGTTCCACTGGGATTACCTCAACGAAACGGTGCGCAAGTCCTCGAAGACGCGCGCCGACCAGGTGGGCATCTACATCGTCGGCGTCAAAACCCCGGAAAGCGCACCCAGCGTCGCGCGTGCCATCGATGCCACCTTCCGCAACTCGCTGGCCGAAACGTTGACCGAGACCGAGCAGGCGTTCCAGCTGGGCTTCGTCGCGATGTCCAACGAGATCATCGCCGCGATCCGGCTCGTTTCCTACGTGGTCATCGTGATCATCATGGCGGTGATGGCCAACACGATGGCGATGAGCGCGCGCGAGCGGGTCGCCGAATACGCCACGCTGAAGACGCTCGGCTTCCGGCCCGGCTTCATCGCGCTCATCGTCTTCGGCGAATCGGCCGCGATCTGCGCGCTCGGCGGCGGCCTTGCGATCGCGGCCATGCCGCAGGTCGCGGCAGGTTTCAAGCATCTCGCCGGGACGTACTTCCCGGTATTCGAAGTCTCCGGCCTCACCCTCGCGCTGCAAGCGGCCTGCGCATCGATCGTGGCGATTGCCGCCGCAATCGTCCCGGCGTGGCGCGCCTCGCGCGTGCGCATCGTCGAGGGCTTGCGCGCGATCGGCTGACCGGATGCCATCTCCGTGACTGACCGGATGCCCCCTGCGTGAAGATTCCCTTCATTTACGTCGCGCGCAACCTGTGGGCGCGGCGTCTGACCACGGCGCTGACCGCGGGCGGCCTGGCGCTGGTCGTGTTCGTTTTTGCTACCGTGCTGATGCTCGATGCGGGCCTGAAGCGCACGCTGGTAACCACCGGTGAGCACGACAACGTGGTCGTCATCCGCAAAGGTTCGGAAACCGAGATCCAGAGCGGCATCACACGCGACCAGGCCGGGGTGATCGAGACCCACCCGGCGGTTGCGATTGGGCGCGATGGCAAACCGCTGGCCTCCAAGGAGACGGTGGTTTTGATCTCGCTCTTGCGGCGCGGCGACAGCCGCCCCTCGAACGTCGTCATCCGCGGCACGTCGACCACCGGGCTCGCACTGCGCCCGCAAGTCCAGGTGCGCGCCGGGCGCATGTTCCGCCCGGGCACCAGCGAGATCGTGGTGGGCAGCAGCATTGCCGCGCGCTTCGATTCCGCGGCCCTGGGCAGTCGCATGAGCTTCGCCCAGCGCGAATGGACCGTGGTCGGGATATTCGACGCCGGCGGCAGCGGCTTCGACTCCGAAGTGTGGGGCAATGTCGATCAACTCATGCAGGCGTTCCGGCGCAATTCGTATTCCTCGCTGGTGCTGCGCCTGGCGCGCTCGGACCTTTTCGAACGCTTCCGCTCGGACATCGACACCGACCCGCGGCTCACCAACGAGTCCAAGCGCGAGCAGATCTTCTACAGCGACCAGTCGAAGGCGCTGTCCGCATTCATCAATGTCCTCGGGCTTACGCTTTCGATCATCTTTTCGATCGGCGCGATGATCGGCGCGATGATCACCATGTACGCCTCGGTCGCGAACCGGGTGGGCGAGATCGGCACCCTGCGCGCGCTGGGGTTCAAGCGCCGGGCCGTGCTCGGTGCGTTCCTCACCGAGGCGCTGCTGCTGGGCCTGGTCGGCGGTGTGGCCGGTCTGGTGCTCGCCTCGTTCATGCAGCACGCCTCGTTCTCCACCATCAACTTTCAGACCTTCGCCGATCTTTCCTTCCGCTTCGTCCTTACGCCCGAGGTGGCGATGAAATCGATGCTGTTCGCACTCGTGATGGGATTGCTCGGCGGCTTTCTGCCGGCGATCCGGGCGGCGCGGCTCAATATCGTCGATGCGCTGCGGGCGGTGTGACGACTTGCGCGAACACGCGACACCGCTCGAGCTCGATCGGTACAAGGCAACGGCAAGCGTTTATCGGCCGGCGTGATGCTCAGATGCTGCGCGTGCGCCCGCCGTCGACGTTGAGGCACACGCCTGAAATCGCTCGCGCCCGAGCCGACGCGAGAAACACCGCGGCGTCGGAAATGTCCTCCGGCTCGATCACGATGCGCAGCGGCACCTCGTCCAGCAGGCGTGCCTCGGCGTCCTTCTGCGAAAGGTCGTGGTTGCGCATGGTGATCGCCACGAGTTCGTCCCAGCGCCGCGTGCGGGTCGAGCCGGGCGCGATCGCGTTCACGGTGATGCCCTGCGGGCCAAGCTCGTTGGCGAGCGCCTTGGTGACGCTCAGCGTGCCGAAATTGATCGGCCCCGCCATCACCGATTGCGGGCCAGGCTCGCGTCCGCGCGTGCCCGAGATGTTGATCACGCGCGCCTGGTCCGACTTGCACAGGTGCGCCACCGACTCGCGCGTCATGCGGATGAGGCCGATCGGCTTCACCAGGAAGTAACGCTCCCAGGCGTCGTCCGGGATCTCGGCGAGCGTGCCGCGATACGCCCCGCCGGCGCAGTTGACCAGGATGTCGAGCCCGCCGAGCGCGCGCACGCTCGCTTCGACCGCGGGCTGGATGGTCTGCGGCTGCTCGAGATCGACATGCACGGCCGTGCACCGAATCTGCGGATGGGCCTTTGCGATCTCTGCTGCCAGCGCGTTGCAGGCTTCGCGATCCCGCCCAAGCAGCGCCAGGTGCACGCCTTCGGCGGCGTAAGCCAGCGCGATGGTACGGCCGATACCGCGGTTCGCGCCGGAGAGGATTGCCTTGCGATCGGCGAGTGCCAGATCCATGCGTTGTACCCTCGGTGACTTGAAACTGCCGCGGCCCGCGGCAGGAGCGAAAAGGGCCAGGTTCCTCCACGGACACCTGGCCCCGCGCCGCTACGGTCGAAACGCCAGGTTATCACTGCACGACGATATTCGCCGTCTTGATGACTTTCGCGTACTTGCCGACCTCGCGCTTGAACAACGCGTTCAGTTCCTGCGGAGAGCTCGCCACCGGATCGGCGCCCTCCCGCGCCATGAAGTCGAGCACGTCCTTGGCCGCCAAGGCCTTGCGGATCTCACCGTTGATCTTGTCGACCAGGGGCTTCGGCGTCGCGGCGGGAAAGAACATGGCGTACCAATTGTCGACGTCGAACCCCGGGTAGAGCGAGATCATCGTCGGCAGGCCGGGAAACGCCTTCGAAGGCTTCGCCGTGGTAACCGCCAGGCCGCGCACCTTGCCGGCCTTGAGCTGCGGCGTCACCGTGAGCGCGGTCGCGAAATTGAAATCGACCTCGCCGCCGATCAGCGCGGCCATGGAAGGACCGCCGCCCTTGTACGGAATCGGCTCAACCTCGATGCCGGCGGACTGCTTCAGCATCTCGACCGCAAGATGGCTGGTGGTGCCCGCGCCGTTGTGACCCGCGTTCAGCTTGCCGGTCTTCTTCGCCAGCGCCAACAGCGACTTCACGTCCTTCGCCGGCACGCTCGGGTGCACCACGAGCACCAGCGGCACGGACGAGATCCAGCTGATCGGCTGCAGATCCTTCAGCGGATCGATCGCCAGGCGCTTGGCATACAGCGTGACGTTCACCGATAGCGACGCCGTGGTGAACAGGATCGTGTAACCGTCCGGGGGCGACTTGGCCGCAAGCTCGGTGCCGATCAGGCCGCTTGCGCCCGCACGGTTGTCGACCAGGAAGGTCTGACCCATGCTTTCGAAGAACTTTTTGGCGAGGAGCCGCCCCTGGATGTCGGTGCCGCCGCCTGCGGCGAAGGGAATGACGATACGAACCGGCTTGGCCGGATAGGTTTGTGCGTGAATCGGACCGGACAGGACCATCGCGGCCGCGCCGGCCGCAATGCCAGTTGCAAACAGTGCTTGTTTCGAGTGCATTCCTTCTCTCCCTGTTTCCTTTCGATCGCCTTCCGAGCCCATTGGAATGGAATCGCCGTGCTCGAAGGATTGCCGCGGCCGATGCCCGAAAATCAGTGCTGTGCCTTCGCCCGCGATCGTGCGAGCATACACTCGGTGTTCGGAACGTGCAGCAAATGGGAGATCTTGCGCACGAAGTGATCTTCGTCGCGATCGAGCCGGCCATCCGCGTAGGCGACGCGCAATCCTTCTCGACGCGTAATCCTTGTTAGTGGGGCTGACGCTGCGCCGAGTTCCGATGCACGGCCTCGTCCGTGTGCAGCGACAACGGCGCCGCCACGCCCTCGAGCGAACGGCGCTCGGCGTCGACCCCCCAGCACCATGCCACCGCCGCCGCGATCAGCATGAGCACGGTGCCAAGCGCGTAGCCCCAGAAAACCGCGAGGCGCTCGCCGGTGCCGATCAATGCGCCGAACAACCACGGTGCCGCCACGCCGCCCGCCGCGGTGCCGAGCGCGTAGAACACGGCGATCGCGAGCGCCCGCAACTCGAGGGGGAAGATCTCGCTGGCGGTGAGGTATGCCGAGCTCGCCGCGGCTGACGCGAAGAAAAAGATGATGCTCCAGAGGAGCGTCTGCTCCAGCGCGGACAGCACGCCCTGCAGGAACAGGTAGCCGGTGGCGAGCAGCAGCAGCCCGGACAGCGCGTAGGTCAGGGCGATCATCACGCGCCGGCCCACCGTATCGAAAAGATGCCCAAGAAGCAGCGGACCCAGAAAATTGCCGATCGCGAACGGCAGCAGATAGAGCCCCGTGTGCTGCGAGGGCACCGCGTAGAAGCGCGTCAGGACGAGCGCATAGGTGAAGAAGATGGCGTTGTAGAGGAACGCCTGCGAGGTGATCAATACGAAGCACAGCGCCGAGCGGCGCCGGTAGCGGGCGAACATCGTGTGAAAAACGATGCCGAGGCCAGTATGGGTACGCGGCCGAATCATGATCGGGCCTTCCATCGCGGCAGGAAGTGCGGCGCCCGTCTCGCGCGCCACCCGTGCTTCGATGCTCGCCACGGCGTCCTCGGCCCTGGCGTGATAACCGTGAATCGCGAGCCAGCGCGGACTCTCCGGAATGAAGCGGCGCGCAAACAGCACCAGGAATCCGGCCGATGCGCCGATGGCGAAACCGAGCCGCCAGCCGACGTCAACCGGCAGGATCGCGGGATCGAGCAGCACCACGGTCGCAGCCGACCCCGCGACGGCGCCCAGCCAGAAGCTGCCGTTGATGATGAGGCTGACGCGCCCGCGAACACGGGCGGGAATGAGCTCGTCGATGGCGGAATTGATCGCCGCGTATTCGCCGCCGATGCCGAATCCGGTGATTGCGCGAAACGCGCACAGACTGACGAAATCCCACGAGAACGCGGTCAACATCGTTCCCGTGAGGTAGATCGTCATGGTGATGAAGAACAGCCGCGCGCGGCCATGGCGGTCCGTGAGGTGGCCGCAGAAAAGCGCGCCGATGACGGCACCGAGCAGATACGACGAGGCGGCGAAACCGATCTCGGTGCTCGTGAGCCCCAGCGTGCCCGGGTCCTGCAGCACGCCGCTCACCGCGCCTTTGAGCGTTACCTCCAGCCCGTCGATCGCCCAGCTCGCGCCAAGCGCCAGCACCACCAGCCAGTGGAAGCGACTCCACGGCAGGCGGTCGAGCCGTGCGGGGATGTCGGTGGAAAAAGGGTCGAGTCGGCGCTCGGCGGATGGCATACCGCCTCGAATGTTACTCCGGCAGCCCGATTCCGAAACTCGGGAGTTTCACTCGCAGGCCGACTGCGCGCAGGGACTCACGGCGCGCATCCGTCTCTCGGGCAGAGGAACGCGCGCCGATACGACGTTACTTGATCCCCGCCTCCTGGATGAGCTTGCCCCAGCGGCCTTTCTCGACCTTGATGTAGTCCGCGAACTGGGATGGCGACATGTTCCCGGGCTCCAGCGCCTGGGAAGCGTACAGCTTCTTGATATCGGGCCGCGCCAGCACCTTGACGAGTTCGGCGTTCAGGCGGCTCACCACCTCCGGCGGCGTCTTGGCCGGCGCGAGGATACCGAAAAAGCCGACCACCTCGAATCCCGGCAAGCCGGATGCGGCCATCGTCGGCAAATCAGGCATCGCAGGCGAGGGCTTAAGACCCGTGCTCGCGAGCGCGCGCAGCTTGCCGCTTTTCACGAACTGGCTCGACGCCGAAACGTTGCTGAACATGAACGGCACGTGACCGCCCATGATGTCGGTCAGCGCAGGCGCCTCGCCCTTGTACGGAACGTGCACGAACTTCAGTTTGCCCATGGTGGCCAGGAGCTCGCCGGAAAGATGCGGGGTGGTGCCGACGCCGCCCGAGGCGTAATTGATTTCGCCCGGACGCGAGCGGGCGAGCGCGATCAAGTCCTTCACCGACTTCACCGGAAACGACGGATTGACCACGAGGATGAGCGTGCTCGTGGCCACCAGCCCCACGTGCGCGAAATCCTTGAGGATGTCGGGGAAGGTCTTGCGCTCGATCATGACCGAGGTCATCAGCGTCTGCGTGGTCATCATGATGACATGGCCATCGGGCGGGCTCTTGGCGACCACATCGCCGGCGATCTGACTGCTCGCCCCGGGTCGGTTCTCGATCACGACCGACTGCCCGAGACCCTCGGACAGGCCCGGCCCGAGCGCGCGGGAGATGATGTCGGTCGCGCCGCCGGCGGAGAAGCCCACCACCATTCGCACCGGCTTGAGCGGAAATTTGGTCGCTTGCGCAGCAGCGTTCGTCCCGCACGCCACCAGCGCGAGCGCCGTAATCCAATGCGTGCTCCTCATGCCTTTCCTCCTCCCAGTCGAGAACGGGCCGCATACCCGCATGTCATCGTTGCGGGGTTTCCAAAACCACCCGTGCGTCCGGCACGGGCAATCATAGGCTGGAGCTCACTTACCCGCAATGTGAACGAGCTTCTCCAAACACGCTCCGTACGGCGCGCCGAACCGCCACGCTCGAAAGCTGGAGCGAGGCTGGCTACCCGGGCGGCAGCTCGCCGAGCAAGCGGCCGAATCCCGCCAGGCGTTCGCCGCCGAGCTGGTGCGCCACTGCCCATAGCAACGCCTGGCTCGAAGTCACCACGGGCTTGCCGAACTCCGCTTCCCACGCGGCAATCGAAGCCATGGTGGCGAAATTGCCGCCGGGCACGACGAAGGCGTCGATGTCCGGCCGATCGATGCGCACGAACGCTGCGCGCGCATTCTCGGGACCGAGCTTGCCGATCGCGTACGAATCCGTGGCGGCAAAGCCGTCGAGCGCTGCGATGTCGAGCCCGTGCTTGCCGGTGAAGTAGTGGCGAGCGCGCTCGTTGACTTCGGGCGAATACGGCGATACGAGCGCGATGCGGCGCGCACCGAGCGCGCGCACTGCACGGCCGACGGCAAGCGCCGAGGTGGTCGCGGGTACGCCTGCGGCTGCGTGCATGCGCTTGATCGTCGCCTCGTCGTAGTCGTCGGCGAAGAGGCTGGCGGAGGTCTGCAGAAGCGCGACCATCCGCACCTTGGCGGTGGCGAGCAGCTCCGATTGATACGTGACCTCCTCCTCACGCCCCGGCGAGAACGGCCGGCCGGGCGTGCTCGTGCGCACGCGCGCATAGTGCGCCTGGTAGGCCGGCGGCAAGCGCGAGTACTCGGTCTCGGTCGTCGTGTTGGTGGACGGGATCAAAACTCCGAAGTGAATCGTCATGGGTCTCCTCCATGGATTGTTGCAGCCTGTTGATTGCTGCAGCC
>WHTS01000001.1:5097-7258 GCA_009377585.1 Betaproteobacteria bacterium | reverse complement strand
TGCAGCCGGTTGCGTGCGTTGTTCGGCTTATGTCGAGCTCATTGCCGTCGTTCCCGCTTTAGCGCAAGCGACCTCCCGCGCACGCGGGAGCCCCGGAGATCGTTCACAGCCTGGGTTCCCGTCTTCACGGGAACGACGCTTACATCACTGAACGGCAAGCCGATAAACGCGCGCGGCCGTGTCGCGATAGAGCGCCGCTTTCTCCGCCGCCGAGCACTGCTGCGTGATGCGCTTCAACGCGTTCCACAAAACCCCGTACCCGCACGATTGCTTGTCCACGGGGAAATTGCTTTCCATCATGCAGCGCTCGACGCCGAAGAGCTCGATGCAGGTTTCGACATAGGGACGCCAGGCCGCGGCCAGCTCCTCGGATCCCGGCGGCATGTCGCGCAGGTGGAAATCCCAGCCGCAATAGAGCATGCCGAGTCCGCCGATTTTGACGGTGAGGTTCGGAAACTGCGTGAGCCTGCGCATATGCCCGCGCCAGATGGCGAACACTTCGTCGCGGTTGCCGTCGTGCGGAGCAATGCCGAGCAGTCCACCAGCATGGTTGAGGATCACGTTGGCTTCCGGAAACGCGCGCAACAGATCGACCGCGTCGGGCAGCTGCGGATGGAACTGCCACGACTCGAACGTGAGCCCGAGCGGCTGCAGGCAGGCGAAGCCCTCGCGGAAGGTCGGATCCAATACCTGATGCTGCGGCACTTCGCGCCGGCCGAACCGGGCCGCATTGCCGGTATCCCAGGTCACGCCGTGGCGGATGCCGCGCAGCCGCCCATTGCCCGCAGCGATGAGCGCCTCCAGCACCGGCTGCACGCGCTTGCCGAGGGTGAGGTCGGCGTGTCCGATGAGGCCGGCGCACAGCCGCGCCTTGCCGTAGTGCCCGCTCGCACTCATGGCGGCGATGCCGTTGGCGAACTCCACTTCGCCCACGGGCCGCATCTCGACCGGACCATCGCCACGATACGCGGTCCCGCACTCGATAAAGACGGTGGCGACGACGTTGTGGCCGCTCGCCACGTCGGCCGCCAGCTCATCGATCAGATAGCGGCCGTGCCGGTTGTCCCAGACGTGATGGTGCGGATCGATGATCGGCAGATCGGGCTCGAGCGCGGCTTCCTCGCGCTGCCGCGTCCACGCGTCCAGGTCGGCAAGATTGCGATACGCGTTGCCGCGAAAAACGTAAGCGGAATGATCCAGTGCTGCCATGGGCTCCTCCTCGGGGACTCGCGCCACATGCTGCCCTGCCTGCGCGGTTCGCGCAACAGCCACGCTGCTGCCCGAGGGCACTCGCCCGGCCCGCCGCTGCGCGGTTACAACGGGGCAAAAAGGGGCCAGGCTCAGGGCCAGGTTCGAATTTCAGGAAGCAAGCGGCGCATGCGCCATGCGCCTGAGTGCTTACCGACAGAGAGCCTCGCCCCTTTCCGGTCTGCCGACGCGCCTTTTCGCCGGCGCGTTCGGGTGCCATACTTCGGGGCGTCGCACACTGCCGCAGCTTTCATCCCCATGCCCGGAAGGATCGCCCGATGACCATGCCCCGACTGCCGCTGAACAGCTTCAAGGTACTCGACCTCACCGCACACCGAGCGGGTCCGACCGCGGTGCGCCAGCTTGCCGACTGGGGCGCCGACGTGATCAAGATCGAGCCGCCCGGCGCCGGCGCGGACGTAACCGGCAGCCGCCGCGACGGGCCGGACTTCCAGAACCTGCACCGCAACAAGCGCAGTCTCACGCTCAATCTGAAGACACCCGAGGGACTGAAGATCTTCATGGACCTCGCCAAGACCGCCGACGTGGTGGTCGAGAACTACAAGTCCACGGTCAAATACAAGCTCGGCGTCGATTACGAGGCGGTGAAGAAGGTCAATCCGCGTATCGTCTACGGCAGCATTTCCGGCTTCGGCCAGGACGGGCCTTACGAAGGGCGCGCCGGAGTGGACCAGATCGCGCAAGGCATGGGCGGGCTCATGTCGATCACGGGCCATGCCGGCGGCGGACCGGTGCGCGTCGGCATCGCGATCAACGACACCTCGGCCGGGATCCTGCTCGCCAATGCCATCGTGCTGGCCCTGCTCGATCGCGAACGCACGGGCGAGGGCCAGTGGGTTCACACCTCGCTCATCGAGGCGCAGATCTTCATGCTCGACTTCCAGGCCTCCCG
>WHTS01000001.1:0-4399 GCA_009377585.1 Betaproteobacteria bacterium | reverse complement strand
TTCGGCAGTTTCACTGTCGAGAAGTGGAAACAACACGGCTTGCGCCTGATCGGCTTCTGGACTCCGCTCCTGGGCGAAAAGAGCAACCAGGTGGTCTACATGTGGGCCTGGGAGAGCTATGAGGAGCGCACACAGAAGATGGGCGTATGGCGCGCCGATCCCGAGCGCGCGAAGGTCTGGGCCGAAAGCGAGAAGAACGGCCCGCTAGTCAAGCGCGTGCACAACCAGCTCATGGAGCCGACCGCCTACTCGCAGATCGACAAGGGCGAGCGCTACGGACCGGATGCGTCGACCCGCAACCCGTACCTGTTCGAGCTGCGCGAGTATCAGGCCATGCCGGGCAAGATCACCAACATCACGGATCGCTTCGGCGGCTTCACCTGCGAGGCGTTCAAGAAGCAGGGCTTCCGCCAGGTCGGTTACTGGCTGAACCGCATCGGCGGCAACGATCACCAGCTCATCTACATGCTCGCGTGGGAGAGCCTGGACGAGCGCGTGAGCAGGTTCGATACCTTCGCCAAGGACCCGGATCGCGCCCGCGTGTTCGGAGAAAGTGAGAAGAACGGGCCGATCGTCGAGCAGGTGACCACGACCATCCTGCGCCCCACTGCGTTTTCACCGATGAAGTAAATCGCGAGGGGCTGCGGTAGTTTGTCGGGGCAATTACTCACGCCCGTCTCGATCGTTCGTGCCTCATGTGCGGCGAGCGTTTCCTGTGCGCCTACAAAGCGCGAACTCAGTCCGCCTCGAAATCAACCTCGACGTCGCGCTCGCCGAACCCCATGACGTTGCCATCGCACGGCATCAAGTCACTTACGTAAACAAACGCGTTGGCGCACGTCTCGTGTCGAGGCTTTTTACAAACCACTCAAGGCAATAGTTCCTTTCAGTCTGCGCTCGCCAGCCACGAAAAATAGTTGACGGTTCATTCAACGGGTTGAGACTTGCCTCGTCGAAGCCGTCGAGTCGTGGCGCGCATCTTGCGGCCTTCTCATACCTTCTATTCCATACGCGTACGGGGGAGAGGGGCAATGAACAATCGGCGAGGCACCACTCGAGTAGCTATTGCGCTTGTCATGCTCGCGGCGCCGCTTGCGGTCGAAGCGACGCCCATCGCGTACGATCTGTCCTTCCAGACCAGCGGCCAAAGCATATGGAATAGCGGCACCTCGTTCACGCTGGACAAGACGACGTTTCTCGGGGTCGCCTGGCAAGATAAGAAAATCGACATCGACGCGATGGTCGGCCAGGAAATCAACCCCGTCCCCAATCCTCTGCGCCTTGCCTACGATGCCGCGTTCGCGGTATGCAACGCGCTTCACTCGGCCAGTGCCTGCATCAACGGCCAGACGGCCCAGGCTCCCGTGGCCGCGCTCGGATCGAGGCCCGGCGTGCGTTCCTGCGGCGCGTTCGCGTTCGACTGCGAGTTTGCGCGGGCGGGAGACCTCATAAGCCGGGCCGCTTACGACACGGCGTTCGCAGCCTGCCGCATCGGATTTTCGGCGACGGTGTGCCGCAAAGGGCAGCCGCTGAAACTCCCGTTGGTCGCGTTAGGTACGGCACCTCCCTCCTTTCTCAACGTCGACACGCGCACCGGCTTCGCCCTGAATGGAACCACGGATGGGCGCGTTGGCCTCGATCTCGGCGTCAAGATCGACAGCGGCTCGGTGGATGCAACGGTGTCCTATCAGGCGACGCTGGATATTCCCGATACGGCCACGCTCGATAAAGCGACTCCGATCAACTTCAATCCCAACAGTGTCTTCGCAGGCACCAACGTTCTCAATACGTCCTTTTCCAACGTCGCGGTGTCGGTGGATGCGGTCATGGAGCTCTCCGGCAGCGTTGCAGTGGAGGGCTGCCTGATAGGCCCCGGATGCGCATCCGCGAGCGCGCCGTTCAACATCGACGAGACCGCGCCGATCCTGTCCTTCAACGCCGACGGCGAAGGCGGAATCCTGCTACTGGGTCATACGCCTACGGTTTTCGGCCTGCCCGCCGAAGCGAACGGCTTTCCTTTTGGCCTGGATGTCGCCGGCCTGGCCGAGGTCACGCTTCATCTTCCGCAGCCGAACGCCAGCGGCGACCTCGACGCCGCATCGCAAACGTTGAAGGCGACCGGGCAGGACGATCTGGTCGATCTCACCCTGGACGTCGACAACATCGTTGCGTCGGCCGCGGGCGTGCCCGGATTGTTCGGATCGTCCTTCCAATTGCCAATCCTGGGCAGCGTCGGCTTCGACATCATCAACGTCGAAATGGGACCGGCCATCGACCTGAAGCAGGAATTCGAGCTCGACCCGACCCTATTCGTATCGCTGTTGTTCGACAAGGCAGTCAAGGTCGGCGACACGATCGTTACGGAGTTGGTGGCGGCGTGGGATAGCTTGCCGTCCATCACCTTTCTCGACGATGTCACCCTGGTGACCCCGACGTTCTTCGTGCAAGCCGACTTGTTGAACCGCACGCTATTGGACTTCGATCTCGAGTTCGGCATCGACCTGCTGCAGATATTCTATGACTTCGGTACGCTCGGGAAGGATTCGATCGGCATCGGCAACGTTCTCAACACGGGAGTCGACCTGTTCGAGTCGCCCGACCTGTACAGCAACCTTTTCGATCTCGCCGGCTTCAACCTGCAGATCGGAGACCCCTTCGAGGTCAATTTCCAATCGGGCTCGACAGGTCCCAGCAGCCGCCTCGCGAGAAGCGCCATCAACGAGATCGTCCTGCCCGCAGGCGTTGCTGCGATACCGGAACCGGGCACGATCATGCTTCTGCTGGGCGGCATTTTCGGTATCCATGCGTTCCGCCGGCGCGCGCAGCGTGGTTGCGGCACGCAAATGCTCGCCAGCGGTCCGGTACCGAACGCTGCGCCGGCATAGCGAGGGGCACGGTTATCCGGGTGCTGGCGTTGCCATGGCGTTCGATGTCGCTGCGCCAGCAGCGAGCGATGCCGATGCGTTGCGGGTCCGAGGTGCGTTCGAACCCAGTGAATCACCTTCGATCGGTGCTCTTCGCGCTGATGCTCTACGCGGCGGGCGCGGCGGGCGCCGACGACAGCGGTAAATTCGCCATGAAAGGCGCGGGCTTCCTGCCCTGCGAGGTCTTCGTCACCGAGCGCGAAAAGCGATCCAATGTGTACTATCTGATCGGCGGCTGGATCGAAGGCTACATCACGGCATACAACAAGCATGTCGCCGACACTTACGATGTAACGCCGTTCGAATCACTCGAGCTTCTTCTGCTGGTGATGCAGAACCATTGCGAAGCCAATCCCCGGGACCGGTTGTACTCGGTTCTCAATGCGCTGCTCATCAAGCTGAGCCCGGACCGACTGCAGCAAGATTCCGACAGGATCAAGATCACCGAGGGAAAGCGGACTGCCGTTCTCTACAGCGATACCATCCGCCGCATGCAGGAAGAGCTGACCCGGCGCGGTCTCTACAAGGGCGCCGTGGACGGGCGCTTCACCGACGAAACCCGGTCCGCCCTGATCGCCTTTCAATCGGACATCGGTTTCGAAGCCACGGGCTTTCCCGACCAGACGACCCTCTGGCGGCTGTTGCGCAAGTAGCCCATCGTTCGCCGCCGCGCTCGCACGAGATACCGGCCGGGCCGCCGCCGGACGATTCGGCAATGTCCCGTGGCGGACCGCGGCTCTCTCTCGCCTGGCCCGAAGTTGGGCTAGCGACTGTGCCTACCGTTGCGAATCGAGCGCGGCAAGCACCTTCGGCGGCGACATCGGCAGCTCGGTCATGCGCAAGCCCGTGGCGCTCTGGATCGCGTTGGCAACCGCCGCCATGGGCGGAACGATGTTGGCCTCGGCCACGCCCTTGACGCCATACGGGTGCTTCGGGTTCGGCACTTCGACCAGAATGGTCTCGATCATCGGCACGTCGGAAGCGACCGGAATGCGGTAGTCGAGGAAACCCGCATTCTCCATGTGGCCGTCGCGATCGTAGATGTACTCCTCGTTCAACGCCCAGCCGATGCCTTGCACCACCCCGCCTTGGATCTGCCCCTCGCAATAGGCGGGATGGATCGCGCGGCCCACGTCCTGGGCGGCGACGAAACGCAGAATCTTCACATAGCCCGTTTCGGGATCGACCTCGATGTCGACGAACTGGGCGGAGAATCCCGGCGCCTGGCCCTCGGCGTTGATCGAAGCCGAAGCGGTGATGGGCCCGCCCGTGGCGGTGCGTTTGGCGGCAATGGCCTTGAACGACAGCGGCTCGAACTCGCCCGCGCGCTTGCCCGCGGGGCGCGCATGGCCGTCCTCCCAGATCACGTCGGCGCGATCGACCTTCCACAGCTTGGCCGCCCGCGCGCACATCTCGTCGATCACCTTGTTGCAGGCATTGATCACGGTCATGCCGGTGGCGAACGTCACGCGCGA